>JAZUFC010000128.1:0-15817 GCA_045640465.1 Lachnospiraceae bacterium
AGAGCGGCAGATGCGCTCCTACTGTCTGTTCTTTTCCAGAAAATCATTCAGTTCCGCATTCGGAATGTCCGTAATGAACATATTGCCGGGCGCATGCGTAATGACCAGCGGAAGCTTTGCGTTTTCCAGCGCTGCCTGCGGTGTGACGCCGCAGGGCCAGAAAACGGTCACCTCACCGTCATAGATATCCACCGCTTCACCGTAGTCCGGTTTCATCGGATCGTCGATCCCGATCAGCGCGGGATCACCGATATGAGCGGGCGCTCCGTGCACATTCGGCATGGCTTCGGTGATCTGTCTGGCCTTTTCCGCGTTTTCCGGCGTCATCGGTCGCATGGAGCAGACCATCGGCCCGTAGAACGGACCGGCGGGTTCCGTCTGAATCGAGGTTTTGAACATCGGCACATTCCGTCCCTGCTCGATATGACGGATCCCGATCCCTTCCTTCATCAGTTTTTCTTCAAAGGAGAAGCTGCAGCCGATCAGAAAGCCGGTAAAATCCGGCTGCCACAGATCGGAAACATCCGTCCGTTTTTCGGATAGAACGCCATTTCGGTAAATATAATATGCGGGAATATCCGTGGTGATATCTCCGTCCGCTGCCATCAGCTTCGTCTTCGGGCTTCCCTCGCAGATTTCAAGCACCGGACACGGAAACGGATTTTTCCGGCAGTATTCCCGGAAATCTTCCGCATATTTGCCCGGCAGGATCACCAGATTCGCCTGCGCATATCCGGCAGCCATACCTGCCGTCGGAAAATCAATCACGCCCTGCCGGATCAGCGCACGCACCTCTTCCGGGCTCTTGTTCGTATAAGGGGAAATATCAAAGGCCATTCTGTCCTCCCTGTTTTCTCTTATCTGAATTGGATTTCCGCTTTACGGATTCCGTTCTTTGCTGAACACGGCTGCTTCTGATACAGCAGTACAGCCCGTTTCCGGCATCTGTCACAGTTCTTCTCTGATATTGATCTCATAGACCTTTCCGTTCAATGAAAGCTTCATGGACGATTCCCGGTCGTTCTTTCTTTTTTTTAACACATGAACTTTTATCATATCCTCCGGCCAGACCGCTTTCCCCGGGATATTCCGGAGTTCCTGAAAGGCCTTCTTCTGTCTGATGTAAAGCTCCTGCGCTTCTTCGATCCCGATCTTTCTGAAACGGATCCGGTCACCCGTTTTGCACTGCGCAACAAGCGGCATATCCACATTGATCACCGTACCGATCTTGGTGTAGCCGCCGACTGTCTGCCGGTCCGACAGCATAATAATCGGCTGTCCGCTGTCCGGGATCTGCACTGCGCCGAAGGAGATGCCGTTGGAGATCACGTTTGCATCCGTTACATGCTCCACAGCCGCGCCTTCTGTCCTGCAGCCCATCCGGTCAAACGAGCTGACCGTATATTCCGAACTGAAAAACGTCTGTTTTCCGGCTTCCGTAAAGCGTTCTTCCTCCGGGCCTAAAACCACCCGTACCTCACATTCGCCTGTCATCTCCGCCGGCGGCTCCATCTGACGGAAGGGGATCTTCCGGATATCTTCAGGTTTTTCCCGGTATTCCAGCCGGTCTCCTGTCTTCAGCGCCCGCCCGGAAAGGCCGCCGAGCTGTGCCTTGAGATCAGTCGAACGGCTGCCCATCACGCTTTCCGTCATAAGTCCGCCCGCAAAGGCAATATAGGCTCTGCAGCCGAAACGGAGCACTTCCATGGAAAGTTCGTCACCTGCGTGCACCCGCACGGATGCGTACATCGGACAGGGCTTTCCGTTCAGAAGCGGCGTCATATCCGCACCTGTCAGCGCGATCACCGTATCCTCCTCAAAGCGAAGCACCGGTCCTGAAAGTGAAGCCTCGATGACTGCCTCCTCCGGCCTGTTTCCGACCAGATAATTCGCGTACCGGAAGGAATGAACGTCAACAGCTCCCGATACAGTCATTCCGTAGCGCTGATAATTTCGTCTTCCTGCGTCCTGAACCGTTGTCATCAGGCCGCCTTTCAATACCGCAAATCCCATCAGCTTCTCTCCTTTACTATCTCGGGCCGGAAGGAGCCGTTTCGGACCTCGCTTTCGATCTCTCCGAAGGTTATTTGATCAATCGGATAGAACCGAACATGCATTCCGGCTTCCAGAAGAATCGGCTTTTCCGCAGCCGGATCATACAGTCTGAGCGGTGTCCTGCCGATCAGCTGCCATCCGCCGGGCGTTTCCGACGGATAGACACCGGTCTGTTCTCCTGCGATCCCGACGGAGCCTGCGGGAATTGCGGTCCGGGGCGTTTTGAGTCTCGGCGCAGCGATCCGCTTGTCCATTCCGCCCAGGTAAGGAAAGCCCGGTGTGAATCCCAGCATATAAATCAGGTATTCCGGCTCCGTATGAATACGGATCACCTCTTCCGGCGTGATATGGTTGTGCGCCGCGACAAACGAAAGGTCCGGACCGTATTCGCCGCCGTAAAGCACCGGGATCCGGATCACGGACGCAGGACAGGAACCGGCTTCCTTTGTTTCCCGGATCACTGCCTCAAGCTTTTCCAAAAGCGGACCGAAACGGATGATCTCCGGCTCGTAATGCACCGTTACGCTGCAGTAGGCCGGTACCGTTTCATAAATCCCTTCGATCTTTGCCGCAGAAAGCGCCTCATCAAAGGAGCGGACCCTCCGGTTGATCTCCGGACTGATCTCCTCCCCGAAAAAGACCGCAAGGGAAGTATCTCCCGTTATACGTATCACCGGCTCCTTTATCATTTCGCGATCACCGCAGCGATATTCATCACTTCGATCCCTTCAGCAGCGAAAGCTTCCCGCATTCTGCGCACAAATTCCACCGCATGCGGATTGTCTCCATGCACACAGACCGAATCAGCCTCAATGGGGATCACATTCCCGTTGACGGAGACCACGGTTCCTTCTCTGATCATCCGGACCGTCCTCGCAATCGCCTCATCGGCGTCCGTAATCATGGAATCCGGACGCGAACGCGGCACCAGCGTTCCGTCGTCCATATAGGCACGGTCTGCAAAGACCTCGCTGGCGCAGGGAAGCCCCAGCTTCCTTGCGGCTCTTAAATGTGCGCTTCCCGCAAGTCCCAAAAGAACAAGCTTCGGATCTGTTTCCAGGATTCCTTCGCATATCGCCTCAGAAAGGCTGTCATCCACCGCTGCCATGTTATAAAACGCTCCGTGCGGCTTGACGTGCTGAAGCAATATCCCCGCCGCGTCCGTAAACGCCTTCAGCGCGCCGATCTGATATTTGATATATGCCTTTGCCTCGGCAACACTCACCTTCATGTTCCGTCTTCCGAAGCCCGAAAGATCCGGAAAACCCGGATGTGCACCAACCGCGGTCCCGGCCTCCTTTGCCATCTTCACCGTCTGCTCCATCACCAGCGGATCCCCGGCGTGAAAGCCGCAGGCCACGTTAGCGGAAGAGATATAACGGATCACTTCACTGTCCATTCCGATCGTATACGCACCGAAGCTCTCTCCGAGATCGGCATTCAGATCCACTCTGTACATATATTCCTCCTTTGCATCAGCCGCCGATCAGCGCTTTGAAGCTCTGGACAAAAGCGGTCATATTCCGTGCGGCGATAAACAGAAAGACACCGATCACAATCACGGCAAGCACATTGATCAGAATACCGTTTCTGTATTTACCGAGCAGTTTTTTATCATTACAGACAATCAGCAGAAGGACTGCCGTAACAGGCAGCAGAAACGCGTTTGCGGCCTGCGCGAACAGAATGATCTCTGCGGGTGATTTTCCGAGAACCAGTGCTGCAAAGATACCAAAGCAGAGAACCACGATCCAGATCAGTCTGAAACGGTTCTGTTTCATATCCGCACCCCAGCCGAGGATCCCTGAGGAGGCAAACGCCGCCGCAAGAGGCGCTGTGATCGCGGAGGACATACCGGCTGCAAACAGACCGATTCCAAAGAATACAGATGCGGCATTGCCGAACAGCGGCTTTAAGGAAAGCGCCATGGTCTTTCCCGTCGTCACATCCGCCTGCCCCTGAAGCGCGGCTGCGGAAATGATGATCGCCATGGAGATGATTCCGCCGAGACCGATGGAAAGGATCGAATCCAGATTCGAGGTTCTGATATCCTCCTCCGGATTCTTCCATTTCTTTGCGGCAGAGGACGCATGCAGATAGATATTATACGGGACCACCGTTGTGCCCATAAGCGCTGCGATCGTCATCCAGCTGGAGCCATCCGGCGCCTTCGGAACAAAAAGCCCCTTCAGAACAGCGCCCCAATCCGGTTTTGTAACAAAGGCGCACACCAGAAAGATCAGGCCCATCGCGACCACAAGCGCTGTCAGAAATTTTTCCACCTTTTCATAGCTTCCGCTGAACAGAAGGAGAAAAGCAACCGCGCCGATGAAAAGTGTCAGAATGATTTTCCAGGTATTGGTATCGATCGCGCTGCTGACTGCCTGCACCCCGAGCACAGCGCCCGTGATATTGCCGGTCTCATAGGCGACGTTTCCGATAAATACTGCCGCAATCACAAGAACGGCCAGAAGGATCCGCGCGGTTTTTCCCGTGAATTTCTGCCGAAGCGCTTCCGATACGCCCAGTCCTGTCGCGATGCCGAGCCTTGCCGCCATCGTCTGCATGATAATGACCGAAACTGTCGAAAACAGGATCGCCCATAAAAGCGTCATACCGTAGCTCGCTCCCGACGTAAAGCAGGACGTGACTGTTCCCGGGCCGATGAACGCCGCGGCGACAACCGCTCCCGGACCGACTTCTTTCAAACGTTTCCACCATTTCTTTTCCATTTTGAACCTCCGTTTTCCGCAGTGAAGGACTGTCCTGATAATCCTGTTTTTGTGCCTCCGGACGGATGGGATGAAAGAAGCTCTGAGAAACAGGGTCCGGCGGAGGGCAAAAAAAGTCCTTCTCGCTTTAATACTTTATTGTTATAAAGTGTTAGTATAACATGTATTTCCGGAAAAGTCCATACCGGTGTTCCGTCTGCTTATCCTCTGCTTTCGATATCCTTTTTATATTCATTCGGCGACATGCCGGTGTATTTCTTGAAGACCGTGGAAAAATACGATACATTGTCAAAGCCTGTCTGCAGGGCGATGTCCGTCACGGACGCGGCGCTCGTGTTGATCAGACGCTTTGCCTCTGAGACGCGGCAGCTGTTGATGAACTCACGGATTGTCATTCCGGTCTCCTTGTGGAACAGCACGCTCAGATAGTTCGGCGCCAGAAGAACATGCTCCGCGATCTCCACACGCCCGATATTCTCCGCATAATGCTCCCGGATGAAGCGCTTGGCCTTATCCACCACGGAACCGGACTCTCTTAAGGAACTGACGTCCGCCACGACTCTGTCGAACATATAGTTCACATACTTCATCATATTGGTCGCACTGTATTCCGCAGACGCATTCAGGCTCCTGAGATTGTCATCCTTCAGAAGCTCGCTGGTATACAGATTGTTTTCCAGAAGGTAGCCGTAGAAGACCTGCATCAGATCGTGATGAAGCTTTTCCATGACGGCAGGCGTCAGCTCGTCGCGGCGTCCCATCAGATAGTTCTTCATGTAGACGATCAGATCCGTCTTCTTCATGTTTCTCAGACTCTTCAGGATGACTTCACGGTCGATCTCTTTGTCCGGAGCATCCACGCGCTCCACAAATTCGGAACAGTAATAGACCGGTTTTCCGGAGATCCTGTGCTTCCAGTAGTACTCTTCCGCCAGCTTGACCGTATCGGAGACCTTTTCTAAAAGGATCGGATCCGAGATCAGGCAGCAGACTTCCGTGCCCACATACCGCTTTACCATTTCCTGCAGACGTCCCGCCATGCTTTCCACCTTTTTCCGGTCGAAATCATGCTCATACATGAGTGAGATCATAAAATGATTCGGTTTTCTGACGTAATCCGTAGAGGCGATCTCCGAAAGATCATCCGCAAACATGATCTCCGCAATGATATTGCGGAGCACAAACAAAAGCTCGCTTCCGGAAAGCTTCTGCTCTCCTTCCTCCTCGTTATAGGAAAATACCAGAACACGCATCTCCTGATACGGATCGAGCGGGATCTTCTGACGGGAGACAAAATCGGCAAGAGAACGCGTATTTCCGCCGACCATTCCGCGGATCAGATCGGAAAAGAAGCCCCGCGTGATATAATTCTGTCCGTCCGGACGCATCGGTTCCTTTTCATTTGCGCTGATCTGCTTTCTTTTATGAAGGATCACGGCCTTGGAAAGGACGGCTGTGAGCTCCTCCTTCTTGAAAGGCTTCAGAAGATAATCCACCACGCTGAAGCGGAGTGCCTTCTGCACGTAATCAAAGTCTGCATGACAGGTCAGGAAGATGATCTCCGGATACCAGACTCCTTCGGCGCGAAGCTTTTCGACCATCGTCAGACCATCCATTACCGGCATCTCGATATCCGCCAGAATGATATCAGGCATATCTTCATGAATGATATTCAGAGCACTCTCCCCGTGATAGGCGTCGTAGACCTCCGTGATGCCGAATTCCTCCCAGTCCACCGAATGCCGTATGAGAGAAACGATATTCTCCTCATCATCCACGATCAGTATTTTCATCTGTTTCTTCCTCCTCTATCGGAATTCTGATGCTCACCCGGGCGCCGTGCGGCACCACGTTTTCAAGCGTCAGAAGATCTTTTCGTCCGTATTTCAGTTCCAGTGTCTTTTTGATGTTCATCAGGCCCACATGCTCCTGTGAAACATCGTCCTTTATCTCCGGATCATTGTACATCCGGATCATTTCAGGACTCATGCCGGGTCCGTTGTCTTCAATGGAGATCACGGCCCCGCAGAAATCAGGCGTGTTTTCTGTTTCCGCCTGGATATAGACCTGCATCAGATCCTCCAGATTCATGGCATAGCGGAAACAGTTCTCCACCAGTGTCAGCAGCATCATGTGCGGGATCCTGATCCCGTACAGTTCATCGCTGCACTCCGTAAACAGCACGGTCTTTCCCGGATAACGGATCTCCTGCATCCGGAAATAGTTATCCACATTCTCCAGTTCTTCCCGAAGCGTGACCTCCCTGTCCGAAAAACGGATCATATAGCGGATATATTCCGACAGTTCCTGCAGAAACGTACGGATGTCGCCGTCTCTGTCCTGATAGGTCAGCGCATTTACGGTCATGATCGCATTCAGATAGAAATGAGGCCGGATCTGCGCCTGCATCAGCCTCAGCTCCTGCTCCTTTTCGTGAAGCTCCGCATTCATACGGCCCATTTTTTCAAAAACGACCTCATGAAGCATCTGGTTGATCTTTTCCTCGAGCAGACTGATCTCTTCTACTTCCGTACCTGCAGTCACGCGTCTTTCCGCTTCTGTTTCCCCGTCTTCACTGATCTGCTGCACCTGATAGGACAGCCGGTCGATCGGCGTAATGATCTGCTGCTTTAAGATGCGGTTGGAAAAACGGATCCACACCAGACAGAAGGCTACCGCAGCCAGTGCCGCCAGGATCACATAGAGCTGCAGTCTTGAATTCAGGCTGTTTTTTACATGAACGCTGCACGAAAGGTCCATATCGTCCTGAAAGCTGAGATCATCGAAATCGACCTGCCTTTTCAGGATCTCATCCCCGTATTCCCTCTGCAGCACATTCCCGCTGCTGTCCGTAACGGAAAGGGTCCCGGTGCCCGAGATCAGGATCTCGTTCAGTTCTTTCATCAGGCTTTCCGTTTCCGAAAACACACCCAGATACAGATCCGCATCCGGATAGTAATAGCAAAGTCCCAGATACTGACCGTACTGCAGGGAAACGGCATGCCAGGAATTCTTTTTCCAGGTCGTGACCATTTCCGAAACATGCGACTTCAGATATTCCATAAGTTCATATTTGGCTTCGACAAAAAACGTTGAATCATTCTGGAAAAAGAATGATTCATCCGGCTGATAGCAGAAAAACAGATCGATCTCCGGCATGCTTTCCCGACGGCTTTTCATACGGTTATAGAGATCGACTTTTGCAAAATAACGACCGGTGTTATACCTTCCCCAGAGACTCCTTCCGTTATTCAGTGTATAGGAATAAAGCTCCGTCAGCGCGCTTTCGATATTGTCCATACGGACATCCGCGGCATTCGCAGCCGCCTTCATCTCCAGAAGGCGCTCCTTGGAATCGGAACGGAAGCCCGAGATCAGCAGCACGATAAAGACCAGCAGAAAGGCCGCCAGAATAACACCGAGGCCGAACAGCTGATGGCTGAAAAACAATCGAAGGATCTGATTCTTCTTTTTCATGCCGGGACTCCTATCCTGTTGATTAAACTCGCAAGAATAATTGATACCGGAGCGTTTCGTGCTGCGCACTCTCACGCCGGTATCTATACATCATACCACAGATTTCCGCTCTGTGAACCCTTCTTTTGCGGTGCTTTCTTTATTTCCTTCCGGAAACGGAAGAGGGGGCCCGTAGGCCGCCCCTTTATTATATACCCATCGGGTTCCCGACAGTTACAGATATGCTTTCAGGAAATCGATCGTCTTCTGGATGACTTCCTTCGTCCAGAAATACTGACCGTGGTTCGCACCCATGACCTTGACCATTTCCGCACGTTTGCCGCAGCTTCTCAGCTTGTTGTATAAGATCACGCTCTGCTCAAAGGGAACGGTGGTATCTCTGTCGCCGTGCATCAGAAGGAACGGCGGATACTCGTTTTCTTCTTTGATATAGTGGACCGGGCTTAAGATGTCCACATAATCCTCTCTCTTCCGGTCTTCTTCGGAAAGAAGCATGTTGAAGAGCATCGGACGCGCATCGGGACCGTCCACGAATTTGGAGAAATCGGAAACGCCGTACCATGCCACGCAGGCCTGTACTTCAGAGGAGACATCCAGATCGTTTCCGTCATCGAAATCACGGAACCAGCCGGTGGAGCCGATCATCATGGAGGTATGTCCGCCTGAAGAATCGCCGAGGATACCGATACGGTTCGGATCGATGTCGAATGCTTCCCAGTTCTTTCTCAGGAAACGGATCGCAGCTTTTACGTCAGAAACGAAGCCGGGGAACTTCTCGACCATTGCGGGACGGTATTCGACCGCTGCAACAACGAAGCCTGCTCTTGCGATGTCGATCAGCATGGGAAGCTCCACGTAGCAGTTCTGCTTGCCCCAGCCGGAGCCTTTGATGAAGATGACGCAGGGAAGCGTTCTCTTCTGCGGAACCTTTGCGATCGGAACATATTTGGACTCGGGAAGCGTGGAAGGATCGATCTCAGGCATCTGCATCGGCTTGAAGTTCGGATTCTTCTTCATCATTTCCTGCATCTGGATCTGCATCAGTCCGTCGGGAACGTTCGGGAAAAGATAACCGGGGTAAAGCATCTGCATGTGCAGATCGATACCGCTTCTGGTATCATAAACAACATCATGCGCATAACGTACGCCGTAGTCCTCTGAACGGCTTGCGTACATATACTGCATGCCTTCCGCTTCCAGCTCATCGCACGGAATCAGACGGTTCTGGAATCTGGGATCCATATTCATAATCTTACCTCCTGCTCGGAAATTGTTCTTTTCTTTGCCTCCTGCACCGGCATCTGCTGTTTCCGGGCAGAAATACATGGATTTCTCCGTTTTTTATCATAAGAAATTAAACATTGTTTTGCTATTGATATTGTACTTAATTCTTCTACTTTTTACGTGAAAAGGGCGATATAGACCTCCTTTTTCCGCAGCGGAAACGGTGTACAATGCCTGACTTTTCCGCTATACTCAAACCTGTAAACCATACTATCGCGGGATCCGCCGCATCCTCCTTTAGTTTTTGTTTCCATGCGGCGGATCTTCGCAGACATTTTTACACGGAGGTCATACATGTTCGGTTTCGGTCTGTTTGCAGGTCTGTTCGGTCTCGTATTCAAACTTGCGGCCATTATCATCGTCGCTGTCTTTATTATTATTCTTGTCAAGGGCATCAAAGTCTATAAAAGCAACAATAAGGCACCTCGTCTTACCGTAGATGCCTATGTATCCGGAAAACGTGCGGACGTTTCGAGCACGCGCCACTTCAACGCAGGCGACATAAGCGGTGCGCACGGAAGCTACACAACGGACAATACCACCTATCACGTCACCTTCCAGGTGGAAAGCGGCGACCGTCTGGAGTTCACCGTTTCCGGCAGCGAATACGGCTCGCTCATGCAGGGCGATCAGGGACGGCTCACCTTCCAGGGCACCAGATATCTGGGCTTCGAGCGTCAGCTCATGCACTATGAAAACAGATAACCTTTTCTCATATATGAGGAGGCCGGACTGCGGATCCTGAAAAGGGTCTGCAGTCCGGCCTCTTTGATTTATTTCTGTTTATTCAGATGATACACCGGCAAAAGCGGAATGATGATCGGCGTCCTGTCCGCATAGGTCCTGTAGGCAGGGTCGTTTCCGTAGCGGCCCATCTGCCGTTTTTCCAGACGCTGCGCACCGTTGAACATAATGTAGACGATGCAGATATAGGCAATGATCTCCATGATCCACTGTCCCGCCGTGCGAAGTCCTGTCCATGAACCCACAAATACACCAGTCCAGAAAACGATCTCGCCGAAATAGTTCGGGCATCGTACGAAACGGTACAGTCCCTTCATGGCAACAGAGTCCGGATTTTCCTTCTTCTGTGCGGATTTCTGAGCGTCCGCCGCAGATTCGAGTACCAGTCCCAGAATCGAGATCACGATACCGGCAAGAGGAAGCACCGTATCCTTAGCGCCGTTTGAAAAACGGTACAGCATGGGTGACAGCTGTGCCGCATAAAGCGCCGCCACGCAGATCCAGATCGATGCCAGCACGAACACCGGCATCTTTTTATCATCGTTCGTTGCTTCCTTCAAAGTCTTCCGGTAGCTCAGACTCTTCAGTTCTCTGAGAAGCAGAAACCCCGAGAGACGGACGCCGTAGGCAATGAACAGAAGCATCTGAAGGACTGCGATCCACACCGGTCCGTCCGTGAATCCCTTTGAAAGGATCATAATGAACACGGCGATCGAACCGCCTGCGATCGCAAAGCCGTAGCCGATCGAAAGGAAATAAACGAATTTATAGAAGCCCACGCAGCAGAGGACCGCGCAGACACAGAAAAGTATCAGAAGCAAGCTCCACTGCATCCGTCAGCCCTCCTTTTTGAAACTGTTCCGGATATACTCCTTGAAGCTCATATCACCCCAGACAGTATCGCCCACCATATCCTCGGTCATCGTCCATTTGCCGAAACGGATCACGCCCTCGCGGCCGTTCTTTTTCAGCTTTGCGATCAGCGCCAGCATATCGAAGAGCATGCCGGGCGCACGCTTGATGACGGGCGTTTTCCCCGCAGCTTCAAAGCACATATTCGCGATCTCGTCATACGCGTACGTCTCTTTTCCGCCGATATCATAGCTCTTTTTCTCATCCGTCATGTGACGCACGATAAAGTCCGCAAAATCCTCTGTGGAGATCACGTTGCAGCGGATCGGATCCCTGCCGAGAAGCGTGACCTCGCCCTTTTCCACCATCGGCTTGAATACCTTGACGATATCATAGAAATAGCCTGTCGGACGGAAGATCACATAATTGAGTCCGCTCTTCTTCAGTTCCTCCTCAAACATGGCCTTTGCATGCAGCATGGGGATCTTCGGCGCCTTGTCCGCCTTGATGACGGAGACGAACGCAAAGTTCTTCACGCCTGCCTTTTTTGCCTCGTTCAGAAGATTCAGATTGCCCTGATAATCGATATCATACGCAGAGACCGCAGCCGATGCCTTGGTAAGACCGATCGTCGTGATCACCGTCTCCGCACCGTCGCAAAGTCCTTTAAGTGTCTCCGGCTTTGTCGCATCGATCTTTTTGAATACATAACCGCTGATTCCGAGGTCTCTTTCGGAAATATCCGCCGCGACGACCTCATGTCCCGCCGAAACAAGTGCCTTTAATACATCCGCGCCCAGATTGCCGAAAGCGCCCGCAAGTACTGTTTTCATAGTATTCTCCTTCCTGTGTTTCCGGTTCTATCCGTATTTATGTATCTGTTCCGCCGCCGCCGGATTTACTTCTTTTTCTTTTCCTCCGCACGCTTGTCGTTGATGATCTTCATGTGCTCTTCCGTGATCAGCGTGACGTTGTTTTCTCTTGCCCAGTCCACGCAGCCCTTTAAAACGAGCGGGAGGAATACACGCGGCACATTGAGAACCGTCTTCAGCGCTTCGTCCGTGAATTTGATCTTATCATCTGCACGGTCAGCCGCATAGCGGACGGATTCCAGCGATGCCTCGCGCATCTGCAGAAGCTCCGCTCTCATGCGGGTCTTTCTGTGGAACCAGAAGTTCTTGCTGTCACGATAGCCGTAATCTACGGGAAGACGCGGAAAATCCTTTGCTTTCACGCCGTTAATGATGGCATCGCTGTATTTCTTCTTCATGAGGATCCGGTCGATCTTCAGGATGAAATGCGCGCCGAATTTGCTGGTGATGCCGTTGAAATCGTGATACGGCCCTTCATAGCCGTTCAGTTCGCCGGGCTGATCGTTTTCCGCATGATCCAGCGTCCGCACCCAGGTGCATTCGATCGCTTCGATCGCATCCGTCAGGACCATCGGGCGTTTGTCCGAAGGATCCTCTTCCTCGATGAGGCTCTTCTCCAGGCGGAACTTACAGTTCGGCATCTTGTCGGACGGCTTGTCTCCGGGCCAGGAAAGCTTGACCGCCTCCTTGAAGCTCTTCGGATCGTCGTCGATAAAATTGAGGGCACACTTGCCGTTTCTTAAAATGTTCTGTGCCGTGTTGGATGAATTCCGGCAGGAAAGCAGCATGGCATAGAAATCCTTTCCCGCCACATAGTAAGGCTGGACCAGAGAATAAGGTCCGAGAGATGTGCTTCCGTCCTCGCACAAGGTACTGATGATCACTGTCGGCATCGGAAAAAACAATGACGTCTGATAAAAGTTGTCGACGATACGCAGGTTTTCAAAACTGCTCATAGCTTACCTCCTTGTTTGCCGTTCTCCGGCATATTATGATGTTGGGGTCAAAAGTATTCTGCCCCGGCTTTGCTGCCTCACTGCTTCCCGTTCTCCGGCTCCGTCCGGTCTTTCTTTACACCGGCCCGCTGTCGGAACTCACGGCCCTGTCAAGGATCTTGAAGATCGTTTCGAAATCACGGCCTTCCATGGTCCAGGTCAGCAGATTCTCCGCCAGGAACTCGGAAAGAAAACCATTCTGATCCGCTTCGCGCTTCAGGCACAGCGCGGTGATCTCCGCGATCTGTGAACGCAGAAGCGCATGACGGCCTCCTCCGTTCTCCCGGAAGGCATCCTTTGCAAGCGCATCCGCAAACAGCGGTGCATAGCCTTCCGTAAACTCACTGAGCCCTTCATAAACGCTGAACAGGACCGCGCGTGCGGAATGTTCCCCGCCGATCCGTTCCTTCATGCGTTTCAGGCAGTTCTGCCAGTCCTCCAGCATAAAGGATGCGACCAGCATATCCTTGGACGGAAAATAATTGTACACAGTTCCGACCCCGATCCCGCAGGCAGAAGCGATCGAGCGGATCGTCACCATCGAATACCCTTTTTCAGCCACCTGTTTCCTGGCTTCCGCGATCAGAAGCTCGCTGATGTTTTCGATAATTTTGGGAATGACGGCCACCTCCTTTTTTATGAACACGTTCATTTTAACCTTTTCCCGCAGAAAAGTCAAACAGGAAAGAGAATAAATCCCTTGCATTTTTCAGGTTTTGAAGTTATGCTGTATGAAGACGGCAGCCGGTGATCTCCGGCAGCGTCTGCCATCAATACGATCTGACAGGAAGGTACGGACGAGTGCGGAAATAATGTCTTTGTGAAAGAAACGCGCCGCGTAATATACGGTGCGCATACGGAAGTAAATTGCGGAAACGGTACAGTTGTTTCGCGGTCTTTTTCTGTTTTCTTCACAAAACGTTTTTCGATCTGACACGCGCAGACCTTCCTTTTATTGTGCTCTTTTTGCGAAGCAGTCTGCGCCGGGACCGGAACATCGGAGAAAACCGTCTGCAGGACCGCAGTCAGGAGGATATATGGCACAGCTGAAAGTAACAGATCTGACATTCGGTTATGAAAATGCTGCAGAAAATGTTTTTGAAAAGGTTTCCTTTTCCGTGGATACGGACTGGAAACTCGGGATGATCGGGCGGAACGGAAAGGGCAAGACCACCTTTCTGAATCTTCTGATGAAACGTTATCCGTACAGAGGATCCATCGTTACGGATACGGCTTTTGACTATTTTCCCTTTGCCGTCACGGAAGAGCAGCGTTCCATGATGCTCTCGGAGTTTCTGGACGATCTGACGACCGATGTGGAAGAATGGCGCGTTATGATCGAGCTTTCCAGGCTCGGTCTGGAAGCCGATATTCTTTACCGCCCGTTCGGTCTTCTGTCAAACGGTGAGCAGACAAAGGCGCTTCTTGCAGTCCTTTTTTCACGCGAAAACCGTTTTCTTCTGATCGACGAGCCCACCAATCATCTGGACCTTCAGTCGAGGAACGCGGTGCGGGACTATCTGAAGAGCAAGAAAGGCTTTATTTTAGTCTCACACGACCGTGATCTTCTGGATGCAGTGGCCGATCATATCCTGGTACTGAACCGCACTTCCATCGAAGTACAGGCGGGAAATTTCTCCTCATGGTGGGAGAACAAAACACGCATGGATTCGTTTATGAAGTCGGAGAACGAAAAGCATCAGAAGGAGATCGGAAGACTGAAGGAAGCCGCCCGCAAAGCGGATACCTGGGCCATGAAGAGCGAGAACGCCAAGATCGGATTTGATCCGGTCAAAGAACACGACCGCTCCATTGCGACCCGTTCCTTCCTCGGCGCAAAGTCCAAAAAGATGGAAAAACGCGCGTCCGCATACGAGAAGCGGATCGACCGGGAGATCGAAGAAAAAGAAGGACTCTTAAACGACATCGAAGAGACGGTCCCGCTGAAGCTGTTTCCGACTGCCTACCACAAGGAACGCCTGATCTTTGCGAAGGACTTTTCTTTGTCCTACGCACTGCCGGACGGCGGTGAAAAAAAGATTCTGGACGGGCTTTCCTTTGAACTGAAAAGAGGCGGCCGCATCGCACTTTCCGGTGAAAACGGAAGCGGAAAATCCAGCCTCATCAAGGCGATCCTCTCACGCATTCCGGCTTTCTGTGAAAGCAGAGGGGCGCTTCTTACCTCTTTCCTTGAAAACAGCCGCACGGAAGGCACACTGGACGTCGGTTCGGGACTTACCGTCTCCTATATCAATCAGGACACCGGATATTTAAAAGGCCCCCTGACTGACTTTATCCGTCAGACGGGAGCCGATGAAAGTCTGTTCAAGTCGATCCTCAGGAATCTGGACTTCGAACGGACCCAGTTTGTCAAAAACATGGAGGACTATTCGGAAGGACAGAAGAAAAAGGTCCTGATCGCCTCCTCCCTTCTGACCTCCGCGGATCTGTACATCTGGGACGAACCTTTAAACTACATCGATGTCTTCTCACGCATGCAGATCGAAGAGCTTCTGCTGAAATTCTGCCCCACCATGATCTTCGTGGAGCATGATATCCGCTTTACGGAAAAGATCGCGACGAACGTCATCAGGTTCTGATCTTCCGGATCAGCTTCAGAATTCCGTCCGTCAGAAGCTTCAGAAGCACCGATGCCGCTGCGATCACGGCAAATGTAATGCCCAGCACAAATACAAGCTTCTTTTTTCCGAATGTCTGAAATGCAAAGTGCGAAGCGACTTCGTTGATCGTTACCTGATGAAGCAGAAATACCGCATAGCAGTACGAAGAGACCGTTTTCAAGTCG
>JAZUFC010000129.1:0-2625 GCA_045640465.1 Lachnospiraceae bacterium
GCTGTTCTTCCGTCAGCTGAGCCTGTTCGTATTTTCTGTGACTTCTTCTTTTCTCAATAGTTGCCAGTACTTCGTTCATGAAAATCTCCTTTCCTGACATCGGGATCCGTTTTCAACCGTGTTTCTTCATCTGTATGATAACATCCGTACTCCGTACAGACGGTCAGCAGCCGAACAGTGCCGCCGTCTTTTCCATTCTCTCTGCGATCTGCACATGGAATGGACAGCGCTCTTCGCAGCTTCTGCAGCCGATACAGGCGGACGCCGTGACCGGAAGCGCTTTATAATGCGCTTTTACGGATGCGGGCACCTCGGGCTGGATCGATGCAAGATCATAATATTTGTTTACCAGGGCGATGTCAATATCCATCGGACAGGGTCTGCAGTGTCCGCAGTAGGTACAGGAGCCGTCGAATGCGTTCTTCGGTGCGCCTGCCAGAACGCTGGCATAATCCTTTTCTTCACCGGAAGCCGTCTCGTAGGCGACCGCTTCCTCCACCTGCTCTGCCGTATCATAACCGATCAGAATGGAACAGACAGCCGGTCTTGTCAGGCAGTAATGGATGCACTGCTTCGGTGAAAGAGAAACACCGAACGGGGAACGCTTTGAATCCAGCAGTCTTCCGCCAGCAAATCCCTTCATCACGGTGATGCCGACGTCGTTCTGCTCGCAGAGTCTGTAAAGCTCCGCCCTCTCCGGGTCGATCCCGCCGTTTCCGGAAAGCTCGTCCCGGAAGAAATCGTCGATATCCTCGGACGGAGGCATCATATCAAACGCCGGATTCACGCTGAACAGGATCAGCTCCACGAAACCGCTTTGGGCGGCGAGCTTCGCGGTCTTTGTATTATGCGTGGAAAGACCGATGTGACGGATCTTTCCCTCTGCCTTCAGTTCCTTCACATAATCCAGATAGCCGTTTGTCTGAAGGGAATTCCAGTCCTCCTCACGGTCAACGTAATGGATCATGCCGAAATCGATATAATCCGTCTGAAGACGGGAAAGGAGATCTTCAAAGGCCGTCCGGCATTTTTCAATATCTCTTGTGCGGACATACTGGCCATCCTGCCAGGTGGAGCCGATATGCCCCTGAATGAACCACTTCTCACGACGTCCCGCAAGCGCTTTTCCGAGACTGTCGCGAACATCCGGATTGCTCATCCAGCAGTCCAGAATATTGATTCCCTGCTCCTCGCATTTTTCCAGTACGATCCTGCATTCCTCCGGAGTGTGGCGTTCCATCCACTCTCCGCCGAAGCCGATCTCACTGACCATGCACTCTGTTTTTCCGAGACGTCTGTAATTCATGGATCCTCCTCCCTGTCTGAATCCCGCGGACTGTATCCTGACGGGATCAGCTTTGATACCGCACCGCTTCGTGCTGTGCGCTCCCGCGGTGCCGAACACTCGAAGCTCCCGCAGGATACCCGATAACTTCAATTATGATACCACAAGAACAACGGCGAAACAAGACGACGGCTGTACAGTTTTTCACTTTCAGACCCTTTCCGGTCAGGATGTCCACTCTTGCCTTTTCGTCTTCCTTCAGATACAATAGAAGCAGCAACGGTTCCCGAAAAGAGAACGGAAAGGATGATCCTATGGCTGTATTTGATTTTATCGACAATCGCGTATTTGACGACCGCACGACTGCTTTTGCTCCGCAGACCGCGCAGCCGAAACCCGGTGCAAAGGGTTTCAGCAGAGAAACCATCGACACCGGTGCCCGTGTTCATGAAAACGGCGACGTTTCATTCGCATTTTATGCGCCCAATGCGGAAAACGTCAGTGTCGTCTTCGGTCTGAAGCCGAATGATCCGCTCAAAATGGTAAAGGGTGAAGACGGCATCTTCCGTGCACTGCTGCCCTACGACCCGCTTTTTATCGGTCCCAAGGCTTTCACATTCGACATAGACGGTGCTGAAGCCGTGAGCCCGTACTGCTCCCAGTATTTCAGCCATGACAAGGCCATCAACTATGTAGAGATCCCCGACAAGGCGGCTGAAGCCGTTCTGATGCGAAATGTCCCGCACGGAACGGTCGCCATGGAATACTATTATTCGGAGCCTCTCGAAGACTGGGAGCGCTGTCTCGTTTATCTTCCGCCCGAATATGAAAAAGGCGGTTTCTACCCGGTTCTGTATCTTCTTCACGGCGCAGGCGAAAACGAGACCTCGTGGGTCTTCAACGGTAAAGCCAACCATATCATGGACAATCTGATCGCAGACGGAAAGGTCACGCCTTTCATCATCGTTATGAACGACGGCATGGTGTCCAAAAAGACCGAAGCCAAAGGTCCCGGCAGCCGCTATACCGGTTTTGAAGAAAGCCTGATCGAAAGCTGCATTCCCATGATCGAAAAGAAATACCGCGTGATCGCAGACAAAGAACACCGCGCCATTGCAGGCTTCTCCATGGGTTCCATGCAGTCCTGCCAGTTCGGTCTCGAACATCCGGAACTCTTTGCCTGGATCGGTCTTTTAAGCGGTTTCATGACGCTCGGAACGGAGAAGGATCATGATAAGGTCTTCTCACAGTATCCGCATCTGAAAGCCATGGACGATAAAGAACAGTTTATCAAAGACTACCGCCTCTTCTACCGCGGCATCGGTTCCAGGGACGTTCAC
>JAZUFC010000130.1:0-5412 GCA_045640465.1 Lachnospiraceae bacterium
TTCATCGGATACGGCAAAGTGCAGAACGAATCCGTGATCTCCGTTCTGGTCAGCAAGGATATCGAAAACGCTTCCGATTACGGCGCACTTGCGGATACGCTCGAGGAAAACGAGACCGGTGCGGTCCTGGTTCCGGAGACCTGTTTCTATGCCACCATGGGCGGCCAGGAAGGTGATTTCGGTGTGATCGAAAATGACCACGGCCGTTTCATCGTGAAGCAGACCGAAAAACTCCAGGGCGGCAAGATCGCTCATATCGGATATATGGAAGCAGGCAGCTTCTCCGTAAACGATAAAGTCACTCTGATCGTGAATGCCGGAAACAGAAATGCGACCTGTGCGAACCATTCCGCTACGCATCTTCTGCAGAAAGCGCTCCGTACGGTTCTCGGAACTCATGTCGAGCAGGCGGGCTCTCTGAACAATGCAGACCGTCTCCGTTTCGACTTCACGCATTTCCAGGCTATGACCGCGGATGAGCTGAAGAAGGTCGAAGAGATCGTCAACGAAAAGATCCGTGAAGCGCTTCCCGTTGTGACGCGCGTCATGTCTCTGGAAGAAGCAAAAAAGACCGGTGCAATGGCACTCTTCGGAGAAAAGTACGGTTCGGAAGTTCGCGTAGTCTCCATGGGTGATTTCTCAACCGAGCTCTGCGGCGGTACACATGTCGCAAATACCGGTGATATCAAGATCTTCAAGATCCTGTCCGAAGCAGGCATCGCAGCAGGCGTAAGACGTATCGAGGCGATCACGGCTGAGAACGTATTTGCCTACTATCAGAATATGGAGGAAGAGTTCAAAAAGGCAGCTTCACTTGTGAAGTCCAATCCTTCCATGCTCGCAGGCAGACTGGAAAGCCTTCTTCAGGAAGTGAAGAATCTGGAGAGCGAAAACGAAAAGCTGAAGGCTGAGATCGCAAAGAATGCGGCCGGAAACATTCTGGATAAGGTCGTAGAAATGAACGGTATCTCTCTTTTAGCTTCAGAAGTGGCTGATCAGGATATGAATGAGCTTCGTACGCTGGGTGATCAGCTGAAGGAAAAGCTTGAGAACGGCGTGATCGTACTGGCATCCGTCAAGGACGGAAAGGTCTCCCTGCTTGTTACGGCAACCGAAGCGGCAGTTAAGGCCGGCATCCACTCCGGAAACATCATCAAGGCCATCGCACCCTGCGTCGGCGGAAACGGCGGCGGTCGTCCGAATATGGCTCAGGCAGGCGGCAAGGATCCTTCCGGTATCGAAAAAGCGCTTCAGGCAGCAGCTGAAGCAGTAAAGGGACAGATCGCATAATGGCAGCAGATTCGAAAAAGAAATACTTTCGGATCCCAAAAGGACATTACGGATATTTAAAGAAGCAGAAGACAGGCCTTTTCATAAAAGGCCTGCTTCTTCTTGCAGGCGTGATCACACTGGTTCTTCTGGGGATCCATATTACCGGCTCCAAAAGAAACTGGATGACGATATTCGGCTGCCTGACGGCAATACCGATGGCACTCCAGTTTACGATCTTCTTTTCTATGATCCGTTACAAGGACAGACCGGAAGAGGAGTATGAAGGACTGAAACAGCTTCCGGCCTGCGGAGTATTTGATACCGGTCTTGTGGTCTCCAACAGGAGCGGAAAGTCACTGGAGATCAATTATGCATGCTTTCATGAAGACGGGATCTTTCTTTTCACGGCCGATGAAAAAGCGGATATCCCGAAGTCGGAGGAATACATTCATTCCTTTTTGCGGATCAACCAGTGCGACGGGCATCTGAAACTCTATAACAATCTGAAACAATACGAAAAGAAACTGCGTTCTCTGACACCGTCAGACCGGGAATCGGCGCCCGATAAGCTCCTTCAGCAGGAGGGAGTGCTTCGTGCCATTTCCATGTAAAGGAAAGTTCAGGATACATGATCGAGATCACTTTAAGCGCAAACCAGTCCAACCAGAGACTGGACAAAGTGCTGAAAAAGCTTCTGAAGGAAGCGCCCGACAGTTTCATATACAAGATGCTCCGGAAAAAGAACATCACGCTGAACGGCGTAAAGGCGATCGGAAGCGAAAAGACAGTGGCCGGTGACCGTCTTCAGTTTTTCCTTTCCGACGAGACCTTTCAGAAGATGAGGGGAAGCAGAGAAACAGTCATTTCAGAAGCACCGTCGTTTCCGGAGATCCCGATCATTTATGAAGACAGTGATGTCTGTCTGTTTGTGAAGCCGGTCGGCATCCTTTCTCAGAAAGCGCTTCCGACAGATTATTCAGTCAATGAATGGGTCATCTATCATGCAAAAGAGCAGGGTCTGATCTCTGATTCCGGTTTTGAGACTTTCCGTCCGTCTGTCTGCAACCGTCTTGACAGAAACACAGGCGGGATCATGGCTGCCGGACTTTCCGAAAAAGGCCTGCAGGTTCTCTCAGGAATCTTTCGCGATCGCTCCATACATAAGTTTTACTATGCGCTCGTCAAGGGACAGATCACGGAAGAAGCACTGATCGACGGTTATCTTGTCAAGGATGAAAAAACGAACAGAGTCCGGATCTATAAAAAAGCGGTCTTTGACTCCAAACCGATCCGTACCAGATATACCCCGGTCAAGGTGATGAAAGACAGAACGCTTCTGAAGGTAGAGCTTCTGACCGGACGTTCTCATCAGATCCGTGCGCATCTTTCATCCTGCGGCCATCCGATCCTCGGAGATCCGAAGTACGGAGATATACAGTGGAATATGCAGAATAAAAGAATGTCCCAGTGTCTGTTTGCCTTCAAGGTGGTATTTCCTGAATGTGAACTTCCTGGCATCAGCTGCAGAACATTCGAAGAGCCGGTCCCATCCGACTGGCCGCTTTCATAACGAAAGGAGCGATATGGCGACCTGGTCGAGCCGGGGACTCCGGGGATCCGTCCTGGAGGAGATGATCAATTTTACAAACGAAGAATACCGTCAGAAGAAACTGGCGCTTGTCCAGAAGATCCCGACGCCCATTACGCCGGTCACGATCGAACCGGAAACAAGACACATCACGCTTGCTTATTTCGACCAGCAGAGTACCGTAGACTATATCGGCGCGGTACAGGGAATTCCGGTCTGTTTTGATGCGAAGGAATCTCAGACAGATACTTTTCCGCTTGCGAATGTGCATGAGCATCAGATGGATTTTATGGAGTCGATGGAAGCGCAGGACGGGATCGCGTTTATTCTTCTGTATTTTTCAAAGCGGCAGGAGGCTTTCTATATACCTTACCGTGATCTGAAGCGCTTCTGGGAGCGTGAAAAGAAGGGCGGCAGGAAAAGCTTCACATACGAGGAGATCGACAAGACCTACAGGATCAGGATCAATAAGGGCGTATATGTGCATTATCTGGAAGCGCTTCAGCTGGACCTGATCTCAAGGGAGGAAAGCAGGGGCACTGAGAGCTGAATCAAACGGACTCCGCGTGTGAACGCAGAAAACTTCTTGCAAACATAGAAATTCTATGTTATGATTTCATTTGTTGTGAATAAAAGCCGGTGTGTCGGAATGGCAGACGATGCAGACTCAAAATCTGTTGTGTGAAAGCACGTGCGGGTTCAAGTCCCGCCACCGGCAGGAAAAAAGGGAGACGGTACAGTTTACGTATGTGAGCTGTACCGTCTCCCTTTTTACAGCAAAAATGAATTCCGGATACAGGTCTGCAAACCAAAGACATCCGCAGCGCCCGTACTGTCATTGACTGCCCGGAAATTTCTGTGGAATTCAGTCAATTTTTATAGTATAGTTTATGTTGATGATGTATAAGGAGTTTGAGTATGAGTTTTGCGGAAGTGCTGAAACTGTATCTGGACAAAACAAAGTGTACCGCGAAAGAGCTGTCAGCTGCTTCGGGTATATCCGCTTCTGCCCTCAGCAGATACCGTTCGGGAAAACGGATTCCCGAACAGGAACAGATCGAAAAGCTGATCTGCGGTTTGATTCAGCTGACAGGTGAGAAGGCTCCGGAAATTGATGAAGAAATGATCAGAAATGCTTTTTCATCTTATACGAAGAAGCCGAAACCGGACTATCAGATCGTCATTGCAAATCTGAATACTGCAATCGAAGCATTGAATATCAGTGTTTCAGGCCTTTCGAAAGCGCTGAGTTTTGATCCTTCCTATCTGTCAAGAATTCGGGCGGGTCTGCGTAAGCCTGCCGATCCGGATAAGTTTATTATAGAAACGGCAGGGTACATCGCAAGAATAAATTCACCTTCGGCCATAGCAGAGCTTATAGGACAGCCCGCAGAAGAACTTGTTCCTGTGGGACGGTGTGCATCAAAGCTGTGCAGCTGGCTCAGTTCCGGGACGATCAGCCAGCGGGATTATCTTGGAGAAATTCTTCATCAACTGGATGCGTTCAACATTGAAACGTTTATAAGCGGTGCTCATTTGCCTCAGATGGTCCGGACTCAGGATCCGGAGAAGTTATCTCTGCCGAAATGCTATTACGGGTTTGAGGAGATGAAAAAGGGCGAACTGGATTTTTTCAGAACCGTAGCTTCTTCCGGGACGAAAGGTACTGTCTTCATGTGTAACAGTATCCCTATCGAGGATCTGAGGGCGGATCCCGTATATATGAGAGAATGGATGGAAGCCATTGCAATGATGATCAGGAAAGGTGCAGATATCCGGATCATCCATGATGTTGACCGATCGCCCGGCGAGATGCTGCTCGGACTCATGAGCTGGATCCCGCTTTATATGACCGGAAAAGTCACTTCGTTCTATCTGAACGACCCTTCAAACCGTATCTATTGCCATACAGACTATGTTTCGGACACTGCTGTACTCTGCGGGGAATGCATCAGAGGGTATCATGATGAAGGCAAATACTGTCTGACGCAAAACGAGACTGATCTTATCTATTATAAAAAACGGATGCAGCGTCTGTTCTCAAAAGCAAAACCGCTGATGCAGACATACAGGACAGAGAATCAGGATGAGTTCTTCTGCTTCGAGGATTCGGAAATGTTGTCAGGCGGAACACGGCGCAGCATTCTTTCTTCCCTGCCGATCTATACGATTCCGGAAGACACGCTCGAAAGTATGCTGGAAAACAATTCCTTCGGAGAAAACGAAAAGGCAGATGTCAGAAGCTACATATCCAGACAGAAGAAACTGACAGAAACGATCCTTATAAACGGAACGGTATGTGATGAGATCTCCGCAGTGAGTGAAGAAGATTTCATAAAAGAACCGGTCTGTTTATCTCTTTCCGGTATGTTTTCGGAAAAAGACCTGAGATATACGTATCCGGAATATATGAAGCATCTTACGGCGACGAAGCGATTTGCCGCAGCTCATGCAGGATATGATCTGCAGACGGATGCTGTACATGCTTTGAGAAATATTCAGATTCAGATCAATGCGGGGAAATGGGTGATCGTATCAAAGAACAATGCCCC
>JAZUFC010000131.1:0-4520 GCA_045640465.1 Lachnospiraceae bacterium
AGGCATAAAAACAGGCCCCCAGTGAGGGGGCCCGCCCGTGATAAACAGTGCGATCGGCAAATCTTCAAGGCTCTTTAGAGCCAGCTGGTACCAAAGGCTTATAGCCGCAGAACAAACCAACGGCTTAGCCGGTGGTCATGATTAAAAAGGACTTGACGATGACTGCTGAATTTTACTATACTATTCAAAGGATATCCGCAAAAACTATTTTTTTGCGGATATTTATCAAAATGAGAGAGATAAAATACTATGTTAATGTCAAGAAAAGATTGTCTGAAATGCTATGGCTCCGACTATCTGACCGCAAAGCAGGTAGAGTCAGGTCAGCTTTTTCAACTCGAAAAGGGCATCTGGTCAGATCAGAAGAATATACCGGAGCAGGCGATTATAGCATTCAAATATCCTAAAGCAATTCTGACTATGCTTAGCGCTTTCTATTATTACGGACTTACTGATGCGATTCCTGATAGATACGACCTTGCTACAGACAGAGATGCCGCCAAAATCAGGGATGTACGTGTACATCAGTTTTTTTTACCGCGTGAATTTTTCAAAGTGGGCATAGAAACAGATGAACGGCAAGGTTATACCTTGAGAATATATAACCGTGAAAAAATGCTTATAGAATTGCTGCGGAACAAATCTTCAATTCCTTATGATCTCTACAAGGAAATTCTGTTAAATTACCGTAAAATTCTTCCTCAGCTGAACATACAGAGAATACAGGATTATGCCATGCTTTCCTCCAAGAGCAATTTCGTTATGAATGCACTGCAAACGGAGATCTTATGAGGACTCATATAAGTAAAATGGTAGATGAAATCCGGAAAGAAGGATATATCGGTCTCAGTGCAGAGGCCCGTGTCTGTCAGGATATTGTTCTCAAAGCGATCGATGCCGGTCAGTTCAGCAGATATATTACTGTCAAGGGCGGTGTAGTCATGCGAAGCCTTACCGGTGACAAAAGGCGTGCCACACAGGATATGGATCTGGATTTTATCCGCTATGCATTGGATGAAAAATCTATACGAAGCTTCGTTGACAGGCTGAACTGTCTTGACGGCATCCGGATTCAGATGATCGGAGATATTGAGGAACTGTCACAACAGGAATACCATGGCAAGCGTGTTTATATTTTGATTACAGATGAGACAGGATATGCGCTTCGCAGTAAGATTGATCTTGGAGTACATAAGCAAATGCAGATCGAACAGGAGGAATACTGTTTTGATATCTGCACGGACGAGGAAGGAGCAAGTCTGCTGATTAATTCCAAAGAGCAGATATTTGCGGAAAAGCTTCGCGCATTGCTTCGTTTTGGTCCGTTCTCTACTCGTTACAAAGATCTGTTTGATTTGTGCTGGCTTACTGATCATGTGAACAGAGAACGTCTTCTTGGCTGCATGAGAATCTATATTTTTTCGGATCCCGAAATGAGGGAGAACGATGCCGGTGCTGTTTTGGAACGTGTCAGGAGCACATTTGCAAATAAGAGTTTTTACAGACAGATTGAACGTTCCAAACGGGCAAATTGGATGGGAATACCCGTGAATGATGCAATGGAAACGGTTATTAAGTTTCTCGAAACTCTGCAATAATCAAAATGATAATTCACGATAGTCTCATCCCTTCCAAAGTAATGACAAATCCGGCTTCCGGTGCTACAATAAGTGCATACTATACAGAAAGAAACGGATGATCCGTGTTTTGCAAAGGAGATATCATGTTCAGAAAGATTCCCTATTCGGAAAATGAATTAAGAGTGATCGAAGAGATCACGGGCCGCCGCGGCCGTGTGACGAAGATCCTGAATACCCCGGTGACAGCAAGAATGAACGCAGAGGCGATGTTCTTTGAAAAGAAGCCTTTCTGGCTTCCGTACGAAGGCGAGATCGGCGGCTGCATTCCGTCTCTTTATAACGACAATCTCGGCAGAGGCGGTGCACAGGATATCGTGGATGCATTCGGCATTGCATGGCAGTATGTACCTTCCGCAGGCGGTTCCATCGTGCATCCCGGCGCTCCGATGATGGAGGATGCAAACGACTGGAAGGAAAAAGTGATCTTCCCGGATATCGACAGCTGGGACTGGGCAAAGGCAGCGGAAGAGAATCCGATCGATGCCCGCATGGCCTGCCAGATGTCTTTCATCAACGGTTTCTGGTTCGAGCGTCTGATCTCCTTTATGGACTTCATGCCCGCAGCCATGGCACTGATCGACGACGAGCAGACGGATGCCGTGAAGGATCTGTTTGCGGCAACCACCGAATTCGGCTGCAGGCTGATCGATAAATTCTGCGAATACTGGCCGCAGATGGACGGCTTCAACGTGCATGACGACTGGGGCGCACAGAAGGCTCCCTTCTTCTCCATGGACGTGGCTTATGAACTCTTTGTGCCGTACATGAAGCAGCTGACGGATCATATTCATTCCAAAGGCCGTTTCGCTACGCTCCATTCCTGCGGTCATAACGAAGAGCGTGTGCAGTGCTACATCGACGGCGGCTTTGATCAGTGGTCTCCGCAGCCGATGAACGATGTGAAGGCGCTTTATGAAAACTACGGTGATAAGATCATCATCGGCGTCTTCCCGGAACGGACGGACATCGAAACGCTTTCCGAAGAGGAACAGCGTGCAGAAGCCAGAAAATTTGTGGATATCTATTCAAAGCCCGGAAAGCCTGCGATCCTGAGTCTGGAAGGCATGCGCCGGACGACTCCCGCATTCCGCGAGGAAATGTATATCTATTCCAGAAAGATCTTTGCAGAACAGTAAAGCAGGCAGATCGAAAAAGGCAGAAATTCCGGGAAACTGTTGCCGGGGTTTCTGCTTTTTGTGCAGAGAACCTGCGAAGACTGTTTACGGAAAGACAGTTCATATACGGTTGAGACTGCACAGGCAGGCAGCCGGATAGAGGAGAGAGATATGTTTGAAAGCATTCAGACCGGATATCATGAATATGAGGACAGGCTTATTCAAATGAGACAGGAGCTTCACCGGATCCCGGAGTGCGACATGGAACTTCCGGAAACGATGGAATATCTGAAAACAAAGCTGAATGAAGCGGGGATCCCGTTCCGGATCGCTGCCGGAGGAAACGGACTGATCGCGGACATTCATGGAAGCAGGCCGGGAAAGACCGTTCTTTTCCGGGCAGACTGCGATGCTCTTCATGTGACGGAAAGTACTGATCTTCCGTATTCTTCCGTTCATCCCGGCATGATGCATGCCTGCGGACATGATGCGCACATGGCGATCTTACTTACGACCGCGCAGATCCTGAACGGCAGAAAAGAAGAACTGAAGGGCACGGTACGGCTTGTGTTTCAGCCCGGCGAGGAGACCGGAAACGGTGCGCCTGCGATGATCCGTGACGGCGCGCTTGACGGTGTGGATTACGCAGCAGCGCTTCACGTGGGGACCCTTGCGGGAAGCGACTATCCGCCGGGAGCACTGATCATCGCACCCGGTGCCGTTTCCTCCGGACTGGACCGCTATACGGTTCGTATCAGGGGAACGGGAACGCACGGGGCCTATCCGGAAAAAGGGGTGGACCCGATCTTTACTGCCGCGCATCTCATTACGGCATACGAAGAGATCTCCGCAAGAGAGGTCCCGGCGGGAACTCCGTTCGTTCTCGGCGTCGGCAGCATCCATGCGGGAACGGATCATAATTCTGTCCCTGCGGAGGCGGTTCTGACGGGAAGTCTGCGGACGCAGAGCGAGGAAATCAGAGAGTTTGTGCTTCACAGAATGGAGGAGATCGGGAACGGGATCGCGAAGACCTTCCGTGCATCGTTTTCTCTTGAGACCAGACGGGATGCCTTTCCGGTGATCAACGATGTTTTACTCACTGAGAGACTGTACCGGTCGGCGGCAGATGCCTTCGGCACCGGAAATGTTTTTTCTGCCGGAAACAGCCGTTTTATGGCAGCGGATGATTTCGGTGAGTATTCGTCCCGTGTCCCGTCCGTTTATTTCTTTTTAAATACGAATAACCCGAAAAAGTCGATCACGGCACCGAATCACAGTCCGTTTTTTATGGTCGATGAAAGTGTTCTGATGAGGGGCGTCGAGGCCGAAGTCATGGCAGCTTATCTGCTGACGGAAGAATGAGAGACTTTTACTTGAACAGACAGGCATCTCTCGGGATGCTGCTGAGAAACAGAGCTTCGGGACAGAATACGCGGTTTCCGAAGTGACAGAGGATATTAAGTGGAAAAACAACTGAATTTTACGAGAGGGAAGATCCTGCCTCTTCTCTTGAAGTTTGCGGTACCGGTACTGGCTGCACAGTTTCTGCAGGCCATGTACGGCGCGGTGGACCTGATCGTGGTAGGAAAATTTGCCGAGACTGCGGATATTTCCGCTGTCTCGACAGGATCTATGATCATGCAGACACTCACCTATATGCTGGTATCGTTATCGACCGGTATTACGGTGGTGGTCGGTCAGAAGATCGGTGAAGGAAATGAAAAAGCGGCGGGGAAGGTCATCGGAAGCGGCATCGCGCTGTTTG
>JAZUFC010000132.1:0-3531 GCA_045640465.1 Lachnospiraceae bacterium
TGGCGAAATATGTGATGGCGCTGGACGCCGGTACCACATCAAACCGCTGTATCCTGTTTGACCGGGAAGGCAGCATGGTATCCGTCGCACAAAAGGAGTTTACCCAGTATTTCCCGGTTCCGGGCTGGGTGGAACACGATGCGAAGGAGATCTGGCAGACGCAGTATCTTGTTGCAAAGCAGGCGATGGAAAAGGTCGGAGCAAAGGCAGAAGACATTGCCGCGATCGGCATCACCAATCAGCGTGAAACGGTGATCCTCTGGGATAAGAATACCGGTGTTCCCGTCTGCCATGCGATCGTCTGGCAGGACCGCAGGACCGCGGATTTCTGTGACGGACTGGAAAAGGAAGGCTTTGACAAGGTCATCCGCGAAAAGACCGGACTCATCATCGATCCGTATTATTCCGCGACGAAGATCCGCTGGATCCTGGACAATGTTCCGGGTGTGCGTGAAAAGGCGGAAGCGGGAGATCTGAAATTCGGTACGGTCGAGACCTGGCTGATCTGGAAGCTTACCGGCGGCCGGGTTCATGTGACGGATTATTCCAATGCATCCAGAACCATGCTTTATAATATCTTCGATCTCTGCTGGGATCAGGAGATCCTCGAAAAGCTTCAGATCCCCGAAAGCATTCTGCCGGAAGTAAAGCCGTCCTCCTGTGTTTACGGAGAGACGGAAGAGAGCCTTTTTGGCGGTCCGGTAAAGATCGCAGGCGCAGGCGGCGATCAGCAGTGTGCGCTTTTCGGTCAGGCCTGCTTTGAAAAGGGCGATGCGAAGAATACGTACGGAACGGGCTGCTTCCTGCTGATGAATACGGGAAATACGCCGGTGCGTTCCGAACACGGTCTTCTGACGACGATTGCGTGGGGACTGAACGGTGAAGTGAATTATGCACTGGAAGGTTCTGTCTTTGTGGCGGGTTCCGCGATCCAGTGGCTTCGCGACGAACTGAAGATCCTGGACAGCGCGGCACAGTCCGAGGAGCTGGCGCGTCAGGTACCGGACACAAACGGATGTTACGTAGTGCCTGCATTTACGGGTCTCGGCGCACCGCACTGGGATGCGTATGCAAGAGGCACGATCGTGGGTCTGACAAGAGGCGTGAACCGTTGTCATCTGGTCCGCGCAACGCTTGAATCCCTTGCCTATCAGACTTATGATGTGCTGAAGGCGATGGAAGAGGATACCGGCATGCCGCTTCAGAGCGTGAAGATCGACGGCGGCGCTTCCGCAAACGATCTGCTGGCACAGTTTCAGGCTGATCTTGATCAGGGAAAGGTCTTAAGGCCCGTGTGCGTGGAAACGACGGCTATGGGTGCGGCCTATCTGGCAGGACTTGCGGTCGGCTATTTCGACAGCGTGGATGATATCCGGAGAAACTGGAAGATCGACAGAGTCTTTACTCCGGAAATCACGGAAGAGGAACGTGAAAAGAAGCTCAGAAAGTGGCATAAGGCAGTGGAATGTGCCAAGGGCTGGGAAAGAGATTAAAACGATTTCGGACAGACGGAAGGCCGGAAGGCCGGAAAGTCTGTTTCTATAAAAGCTAACAGCGAAAGAAGGAGTCAGTATGTATGATGTTG
The DNA here is from genome assembly GCA_045640465.1 of Lachnospiraceae bacterium. GTDB lineage: Bacteria > Bacillota > Clostridia > Lachnospirales > Lachnospiraceae > UBA1267. Next base: position 1,586 of record JAZUFC010000132.1, read on the forward strand.
TAATTATCGGCGGCGGTGTTACAGGAGCAGCGGTTGCCCGTTTCCTGTCCCGGTATCAGGGAAATTTCCTGCTTCTTGAAAAGGAAGAGGATGTCTGTGCGGGAACCTCCAAGGCAAACAGCGCGATCGTTCATGCAGGTTATGATGCAGCGAACGGATCTCTCATGGCGAAGTACAATGTGCTCGGCAGCGAGATGATGGAGGATCTTTCAAAAGAACTGGATTTTGCTTATGACAGAATCGGTTCCTTAGTGGTTTGTCTTTCAGACGAAGACCGTCCTGCTCTGCAGAAATTATATGAAAACGGCGTGAAGAACGGCGTAAAGGATCTGGAGATCATCGAACGTGACCGCCTTCTTGAGATGGAGCCTCATATCGCCGACGAAGCGGTGGCAGCTCTCTGGGCGCCCACCGGTGCGATCGTCTGCCCGTTTGGCCTGAATATCGCTATGGCTGAAAATGCTGCGGAAAACGGTGTGGAATTCCGTTTCAATGCGGCAGTTGAAAATATCGAAAAGAAGGACGGCGGCTTTGTCCTGACATTACAGGACGGTTCATCCGTTGAAACGAAGGCTGTTGTCAATGCAGCCGGCATCTATGCAGACGTGTTCCATAACATGATGTCTTCCGAAAAGATCCATATCACCCCCAGAAAGGGCGAGTATCTGCTTCTGGATCATGCGACACAGGGTTATGTCAATCATACAGTCTTCCAGCTTCCCGGTGCATACGGAAAGGGCGTTCTGGTCTCTCCCACCGTTCATGGCAATACGCTTGTCGGTCCGACCGCAACGGATATTGGGGTCAGAGAAGGCACCAATACGACGGCTGAAGGTCTTGCAGAGGACGTCGAGAAGTCTTCTCTGGCACTGAAGGCGGTTCCTGTCCGTCAGGTCATCACCTCTTTTGCAGGTCTTCGTGCACATGAGGATCATCATGAATTCGTGATCGGCGAGATCGCCGAGGCTCCCGGCTTCTTCGACTGCGCAGGTATCGAATCACCCGGTCTGACCTCTTCTCCGGCTATCGGTCTTGCAGTTGCAGATATGATCGCTGACAAGTACGGTTTTGCAAAGAAGGATGATTTCAAGGCAGAAAGAAAGGGCATCGTAAAGGCAGCCGATCTTTCCATGGAAGAGAGAAACGCACTGATCAGGGAAAAGCCCGAATACGGCCAGATCATCTGCAGATGCGAATCCATTTCCGAAGGCGAGATCATCGACGCGATCAGAAGACCGCTCGGTGCGAAGTCATTAGACGGCATCAAGCGTCGTGTCCGTGCAGGCATGGGCAGATGCCAGGCGGGTTTCTGCAGTCCCAGAGTCATTGAGATTCTTGCCCGCGAGCTTGGCGTGAGTCAGGCGGACATCACCAAGTCCGGAAACGGCTCCAAGTATATCGTCGGTACCGTGAAAGACAGGATCTAAGGGGGAAAAGCACATGGAAAACTATAATATCGTCATTATCGGCGGCGGCCCTGCGGGACTGGCTGCAGCGGTTTCTGCATACGATGCCGGCGAAAGAAGCATCCTCGTTCTGGAAAGAGACGTCCAGCTGGGCGGCATTCTGAACCAGTGCATCCATAACGGATTCGGTCTTCATACCTTCAAGGAGGAGCTGACCGGCCCCGAATATGCACAGCGCTTCATCGATCAGCTTCTGGACAGAGGCATTGAGTACAAGCTGAATACCATGGTCATGGATATTTCTTCCGACAAAGTGGTAACGGCTATGAATAAAACGGACGGAATGTTCACCGTTCAGGCAAAGGCTGTAGTCCTTGCCATGGGCTGCCGTGAGCGTTCCAGAGGCGCGCTGAACATCCCCGGCTACCGTCCGGCAGGTATCTATTCCGCAGGTACGGCACAGCGTCTTGTCAATATCGAGGGCTTCATGCCCGGCCGCAAGGCCGTCATTCTGGGTTCCGGTGATATCGGCCTCATCAT
>JAZUFC010000133.1:0-21635 GCA_045640465.1 Lachnospiraceae bacterium
ACTCTCCGCACAAAGCTCGGTACTCTGGGAGATCTGATCCAGACTGTTCGGGGAGTCGGTTATAAAATGGAGGAGGAAGCATGAAAAAAAGCATATTCAAATCGATCTGTATCGCAGCCGGCGCAGTCTTTCTTGCCACGATGGTCATTATCCTCGGTGCTCTGTATGAATACTTCTCCAGCACACAGCAAAGCCAGCTGAAAGCGCAGACAGTTCTTGCGGCGCACGGAGTCGAGCACGAAGGACTGGCTTATTTCGACGGATACTCTTCTGCCAATCCGCGTATCACCTGGATATCCGGAGACGGAAGCGTATTATATGACAGTGAATCCAATGCCGGCGGCATGGAGAACCATTCGGACCGTGAAGAGGTCAGACAGGCTTTCAAAAACGGCTACGGTGAAAGTTCACGTTATTCCTCTACGCTGACGCAGCGCCAGATCTATTCCGCAAAGCTGCTTTCCGACGGGACCGTGATCCGTCTTTCAAGCTCGCATCTGACGATCCCGTCGCTCATTCTGATCATGCTCCAGCCGATCATTGTTGTCATTGTGATCGCATTCATCATCGCATTCGTGCTCGCTTCAAAGCTGTCAAAGAAGATCGTGAAGCCGCTGAACGGACTCGATCTTGACAAGCCGCACGATAACGAAGGATATGAAGAGCTCCGGCCCCTTCTGGACCGTATAGACAATCAGCAGACGCAGCTGAAGAAGCAGTCGGCCGAACTGCGCCGCAAGAAAGAAGAATTTACCGCCGCCACCGCCAACATGAGCGAGGGTCTTGTCCTGCTGAATGAAAGCGGGATCATTCTCAGCATCAATAAGGCCGCTGCGGATCTTCTTTCCATCAGCAGCTACTGTATCGGCAAGGATATCCTCCTTCTGAATCATTCGCTCGAACTGCAGGAGCTTCTCCGCAAGGCTAAGAACGGTGAGCACGCCGATATGACGATGAAGATCTCCGGTATGGATTATCAGGTCAACGCCAGTCCCGTGATCACCGATGATGCCGTAACAGGTATCGCAATACTGATCTTCGACGTGACCGAAAAAGAAAAAGCCGAACAGATGCGCCGCGAATTCACCGCGAATGTATCGCATGAGCTGAAGACGCCGCTGCAATCCATTTCCGGATATGCGGAACTTCTGAAGAACGGAATGGTCAAAGCTGAAGATACGGGCCGTGTTTATGAAAATATCTATTCGGAATCGCAGCGCATGATCGCTCTCGTTGAAGATATCATCGGCCTTTCCCGGCTTGACGAAGGCGCTATCGAAAACAAGCGTGAGGAGATCGATCTTACAGAACTTGCCCGGGAGACCGTACGTATTCTGACACCTTCCGCAAACGAGAAGCACATCACCCTGACGGTCTCCGGCGAACCCGCTGTGATGACAGGTGTCCCCGAACTTCTGAGCAGCACGATCTATAATCTGACCGACAACGCGATCAAATACAACCGCGAAAACGGTTCGGTCAGCGTAAAAGTCGAAAGTACCGCGGATGAGATCCGGCTGTCTGTGAGCGATACCGGGATCGGAATTCCTTCGGAAGAAAAAGAACGTATTTTTGAGCGCTTTTACAGAGTTGACAAGAGTCATTCCAGAGCAATAGGCGGGACCGGACTCGGCCTGTCTATCGTAAAGCACGCTGCGAAGATCCACAACGGCCGGATCGAACTGAACAGCGTTCTGGACGGCGGAACGACTGTGACCGTGATCTTCTCCAGAAATGAAGCATCGATGTGAAGAAACGTTCGCAGCAGTGATCTGAATCAGAACAGGAGTTTTTTATGGGTATTGTAAATGTGATCAATCTGCTGTGCGGAATCGCACTGTTTCTGTTCGGAATGAATCTGATGGGAAACGGATTGATGAAGGTGTCAGGCGAGAAGCTTGAGGTGGTTTTGTATAAGCTTACAAGCAATCCGCTGAAAGGCGTTCTGCTCGGGACCGGCGTTACCGCGGTCATACAAAGCTCATCGGCCACATCCGTCATGGTCGTCGGATTTGTAAATTCCGGAATGATGAAAGTCCGGCAGGCGATCGGAATCATCATGGGTGCCATCATCGGAACAAGCATCACCGGCTGGGTGATCTGCCTTTCGTCTGTAAGCGGAAGCGGTATTTTCGAGATCATTTCAACGGATACGCTGACGGCGATCATGGCGGTAACAGGCATCATCCTCCTGATGTTCACAAAAAAAGAAAAGAACCACCATATCGCTTATATTCTTCTCGGCTTTTCCGTCCTGATGTTCGGAATCTCCGCAATGACCGATGCGGTCTATCCTCTTCGCGAAAGCAAAGCGTTTATCGATATGCTGACAGGCTTTTCCAATCCTCTGGCAGGCATACTGATCGGAATGCTCTTCACCTGCCTGATCCAAAGCGCATCGGCTGCTGTCGGTATCCTGCAGACACTTGCCGTGACAGGCGCAGTCAGCTTCCATCTGGCTCTGCCGGTGATCATGGGTATCGCGATCGGCGCCTCTGTCCCGGTGCTTCTGTCCGCACTCGGTGCAAATGCAAACGGAAAACGGACCGCACTGATCTATCTTCTGGTCGACACGCTCGGCGCGCTTGTCTTCGGTATTCTCTTCTATTCCGCAAATGCGCTGTTGCATTTCAATATCATGAGCCGTACAATGAACATGGTAAGTGTTGCTCTGTTAAACACTGTTTTCAGAGTGATCATCATCCTGCTGCTTTTCCCGATGACCGGTCTGATCGAGAAATTCGTAAATATGATCGTAAAAGACAAACAGGAGAATATAGCCGAACTCAGAGACGCCGACCGGCTTGAGGAAAGGTTCCTGAATCATCCGGCTCTGGCGATCGAACAGGTGAAGGCCGCGATCTGCTCCATGGCAGGACTCGCCTGCGAAAGCATCCGCGAAGCCATGAAGCTTTTCAATTCATTTTCAGATGACAGTCTCAAGCGGGTATTTGATCTGGAAGAGATCATCGATACCTACGAAGACAGGCTCGGCAACTATCTGGTCAAACTCATGAAAAATGAACTCGACAACGACCAGAACAAAACAGTCAGTATGTTTCTTCGTTCCATCGGAGATTTTGAAAGGATCGGAGATCACGCAAAGAACCTTGCGGAATCGGCAAAAGAGGTCCGCGACAAAAAGATCACCCTGTCGCCGGACGCCAGCCATGAAATGCAGAATCTGTTTGCAGCGATCACGGAGATCCTGGGAAACACGGAAACAGCTTTCATCAATAACGATATAGACATTTCCTGCAGGATCGCGCCTTTGGAGGAGCTGATCGACAACCTCTGTGCCGAATACAAGCAGCATCACATTGAGCGTGTGAAAAACGGTATCTGCCAGTACAGCCACGGATTTGTTTTTAACGATATGCTGACCGATCTCGAAAGAGTCGGCGATCACTGCTCCAATCTGGGAATCGCCATCCGTATCAATCACAGCGAAATGAGCAACCGGCACGGAACGATGACCAAGCAGGAGATCGAAAAAACACACGGTTTTGAAACGTACTACAATGAGTACGCAAAGAAATATACCATTCAGCACTGACTGAATAACGGTACGCAGAAGAAAGGAGACTCCATTGAACAATTACAGATACGACGGAAGCAGAAAATTCAACGTCCGCAGCTTTGACTGTTCCGACAAAGGTGAATTCCGGAACAAACAGGAAGCTGCCGATGAGTTTGCGGCAAATCTCGAAAAGATCAATGAATATCAGCAGAAACTGTTTGCGGCACAGAAGGAAGGCATCATTTTTGTTTTTCAGGCAATGGATGCCGCCGGAAAAGACGGTGCTGTCCGCGCAGTCCTGAGCTGCCTCAGCCCGCAGGGCGTTTCCGAACACAGCTTCAAGGTACCCAGTTCAGAGGAGAACCGCCATGATTATCTGTGGAGATTCTGGCGCGCGATTCCTGAAAAGGGTTCTATCAGCATTTTCAACCGCAGCTATTACGAAGACGTTCTTGTTCAGAAGATCCATAAGATCTATGAAAAGAATCCTCACGCCGACCGTATCGACATGGATACCGTCATCGACAAACGCTATGAACAGATCCGCAATTTTGAAAAGTATCTCTGGGAAAACAGCATCCGTGTCGTGAAGATCTTTCTGAACGTCAGCAAAGAGGAACAGGCAAAACGGTTTATCTCCCGTATCGACACACCCAAAAAGAACTGGAAATTCTCTTCCGGAGACATTGACGAGCGTGCGTACTGGGATGAATATATGGATGCCTACGAGACCTGCATCAACCGTACGGCCAGAAAAGACACACCGTGGTATGTCGTTCCCGCAGATCACAAGTGGTACGCAAGACTCATCGTTTCCCGCATCATATTAAACGAGCTCGAAGACATGGATCCCGAGTGGCCTGTTCTTGATGATGAGGAGAAGGAAAAAATGCAGGCCTGCCGTGACCTTCTTGCCTCGGAGATCGAACTGCCGGAGGAAACCGAAGAAGTTGAAGGATCTGAAAAAACTGAAGAAGATATAAAAGAAGAGCATGACGCTCCGAAAAAGAAGAAAAAGAAAAAATAAATCCGGGGCATGATCTGCCCGGTGAAAAAAAGCACTGAGTTTTCTCCCGAAAAGAGAAATCTCAGTGCTTTTTCAAATTTACGGTATCAATGCTTCCGGCTCTTTTCCGGCACACGCTGTGAAATATAGTTCAGCACAAAATCATAATCTTCCGGTTCTGCATAGATCTGATTATGGCTCATCAGTGAATCCAGCTTGATGGTGCGGAACGCTCTTATCGAACGCATGCGCTTCACTTTGCCGAACTCCGAATACTCCTCGCTTTTCGATGCTGCAAGAAGACCCGTTCCGGCCGCGCCGATGTTTCCGGATGCCGCTCCGAGCATAGCCGTCAGCCAGCCGAGGGCCTGCGCTTTCTTAAACTGTTTTTCCATCTGTATGTGACGGACGCCTTTTTCGTTCATTTCAAACAGAACACAGTATTTGAATCCGTAATTCACAGCAAGGATCAGATACGAAACAATACACAGGACAAACAGGATCGCCGCAGGAATGATCAGCTCCTTTGTCTGTATGATATACGCTTCGATCAATCCGTTATCCCCGATCCTGAAGAGACCGAATACCAGCCACATTCCGAGGAGCACGAAGACAAATATTTTGAAAACGGTCAGAATAATGACGGGATTTTTAAGCATGCTGAATTCATAGACCCAGCGGTAAGTGCCGTCTTCGCATTTTTTGATATTATCGCTCATGATCATTTTCCTCTTTTAACAAACTTGATGCTTTCCGTTCCGTCAAGCGGCGACTGGATCGAGATCGTATTTTCGTCCGTCAGCGTAAAGTCATTGTTGAAATCGCAGGATGCATCCGCAGCTGTGATACGGAAACACTCGGCCTTGTCATAGCGCCATTCTCCGTGGTGGAATAAAAACACGTACGTTCCGGTGCACTCACCGGCGGGAAGTCCGGCGGCCTCCGCAAACTCCGGTGTGAAATCAAAGGTAATGCTTTCTCCGTCTCCGTTGAAGGTCATTGTTCCGTATTGGGATGTGAATACCCCGTCATGCGGAGCCGGCTCCGGGGTTCCGTCATCGGACGGCCGGTCAATGTAGCCGCAGGAAAGCGGAACCAAAAGCATCAGAATCACAACCGCAGCAAAAAATCTCATCTTTTTCATTGTTACCTCCTTGTCATTGGGGACGGTTCTCGCCGACAACCATTTTTGCCTTTTGTATGACCCCGCGATTGATTCCTGTAAGCCGTTCCAACTGCCGCACGGTGAGTCCTTTGCTCTTCAGAAGAGCTATCGCTTCATCACGCTGTACTCTTTCGAATTGCTGTATTTGCGTTCCGCTCGTAATGTTTAACGCTTCCCGAATCGTTTGTATTGCCCAGTTATCGTCTTTTTTAGGAGTATCCGCCTCTATATGTTCTATTTCATCGCTTTGCAGCATAAACCGTGCCAGACTTTCTCTGTCACCGATCATATCGCGCAGCAGTCCGGTATCGGTCAAACCGTTCGTTTCCCCGTATTCGTGATAGCAGCTCCAACGATATTCCGCCGCTCCACAGATTCCTGCTTTCGCGGGATTATTCAGAATATAGCGAAATACAGAAAGTAAATATGCGGCATCTGTAATGTTTTCACTTTTATACCGATCCTGGAACAAATGCCCGGTTCGATCGTATTTCCGGTTGTAATACCCGGCATAACTTACCCCCATTTTCTTCATAAAAACAGAGAGAGTGCCTTCGGCATCCCTTATCAGAAGATGAATGTGATTTTCCATCAGACAATAGGCAAGGATGGTAATACTTTCCTGCTCAGCATATTTTTTCAGATAATAAAGATATTTTTCATTATCCGTCTGATCCTCAAACAGGATCTGTTTTCCAATTCCGCGGACAATGATATGCAAATATTCTCCGGCGATTCGCGGTTGTCTGGACATAATAAAGCACCTGCCATACTCTAAATACTTTTCGTAAAGTATAGCAGGTGCCCATTTTGTTGTCAACGAGAACCGTCCCCATGACACCCTTGTTTATTCTTCAAAGATCAGCTTTTCCGAGCCAAACAGAAGATATCCGTATCCCGGAACCGTGTCGGGATCCGTCAGCGTATAGAAGCCCTGCCCGTACGGGATCACGGTACATTCCGCTTTTTCTCCTTCCGATCCGTCCTCGGAAATATTCACCCTTATGATCCGCCCGTAAGCAGGTTCCTCCCGGAAGAAAAGCACAGAAGAACTGCTTCCCGGATTCCGGTAGTACAGTGTATTTCCTTCCATGCTGACCGGATCTTCGTATTTCACCGGTTTTTGCAGTTCCGGACTGTCCGGAGCGATCTCACCAGTCAGACTGACATAGTTCACATATATGCCGTCCTTTCCGGTGATCTCATGCCGGTAGTAATCCCAGTAGAGTTCGCAGGTGTCTGCGGTCGATATTCCCTGATAGAATTCCGTCATCAGAAAAGTGGCTGTCTGACTCCTCTGACCGGAGCTTCGTATCTGCTGCAGTTCCTCTCCGGAAACATGGCAGACCGAACAGTAAAACATTCCGTCTTCCTCTCCCGGCCGGTACAGTCTCTCCGCTGTCAGAAAATCCTTCAGCATCTCAAGAGGAAAACAGTCAAAGTCCGGAGCGGAGAAATACAGACAGAAGCCGGAAAGACCGGTTTCCAAAAGAGCGGCTTCCGCGATCATTTCCACTTCTTCCTCCGATGCACCGGCCGGCAGGACGCCGGACAGGATCACCTCCGCATTCAGCGTCTTCCCTGCCTTTTTTGAAGGCACATTTTCACATATTACTTTATACTGCACTGCAGCACCCGTCACAGCGATCTCCCCTGTGAATCCGTATTTTTCGCAGTACGGTTCTATTTTTTTCTGCACATACCGGTTCAGAAGGCTGCTGTTCCGGTCTGTCCAGATCTCCCCGGTCTCTGTATCCGCGCAGATCTTCCACGTATCGTCTGCAGAAGTATAGCTTCCGCTGACGATATGGGACGCACAGACTTTCCCTGACGTATTTCCTTCCGGTCTTCCCTCCGCCATTTCAAGACCGATGAGACTGCATTCCTCCGGCAGGGTCTTCAGATACGCTTCAATAATCTGTGTCCCCTTCCGGACCTCCTCTTCCGCCTGCTCTTTTGTGTATGTTCCGGCACTGCAGGCCGAAAGGCACAGAAGCAGAAGAAAAAGCAGTATAACGACCGGCCCTGCAATTCCCGTTCTCTGATTCTTCATCGCTTTCTCACATCCACATTGTTTCTTCTGTGTGCGGCAGGCTCTCTCAGAACCAGACGGCACACCGTCTCTAAATCGTCCGTCACAGGGAACATATCCACGGGCCGGATCTTTTCCACGCGGTAATGCTTCTTTGTCAGATACGAAAGATCACGGGCGAGTGTTTCCGGATTGCAGGAAACATAGACGATCTTCTGCGGCTGAAGACGGCAGAGCGCTTTCAGAAACTGCTCCGTACTGCCGCTTCTCGGCGGGTCCATAAAGACCACATCGGCCTTTTCTCCCGCTTCCGCCATCTCTTCCATGAATGCACCGGCGTCGCCCTGCACGAAGCGGGCGTTCCCGCACTGGTTCGTCTTCGCATTCGATACTGCGTCCTTCACCGCATCTTTGTTCAGCTCCACGCCGATGACCTGTCCTGCCTTCTGCGCCGCGATCAGACCGATCGTTCCGGTACCGCAGTAGGCGTCGATCACCAGCTGGTCTTCGTGAAGATCCGCAAACTCCATTGCTGTCTGATACAGCTTCTCGGTCTGCTTCGGATTGACCTGGAAAAACGCATTCGGCGACATGGTAAAGGTGAGTCCGCACAGCTTTTCCTTAATGAAGCCCGGGCCGAACAGCGTCACGTTCCGGTTCCCGAGGACCATTCCTGTGTCTGCCGTGTTGATGTTCTGAATGATCGTCGTGATCTCCGGATGCTTCCCGGCAAGCGCCTTCGCGAAATTGTTTCTGGACGGAAAAACAGGGTCCGTCGTGATCAGGATCACCATGATCTCTCCGGTGCCGTAAGCCTTCCGGATCATTACGTGCTTCATGAGTCCGAAGCCGTTCCGGTCATCATAGACCTTCAGTTTGAAGGATGCGATCAGCTCCCGTACGGTTCCGATGATCTTCTGACAGTCACGGTCCTCTAAAAGACATTTTTCAGCAGGCACGATCACACGGCTGTTTTTCATATAGCTTCCGGAAATGATATTTCCCTTTTTGTCTCTTCCGAGTGCATGGTGCACCTTTCCGCGGTAGTAGTAAGGGTAATTCATACCGATGACCGGATCAACGGAACAGAATGCTGAAAGGAGCGCTTCTGCAGTCTTCTGCTTTTTCTGAAGCTGCTCTTCATAGGGAACACCGTTATAAAAGCAGCCGCCGCACTTCTTTGCCGCGCTGCAGGTCTCTGTCTGAACCGCAGGTCTGTCCGTTTTCTGTCCGCTTGTCTTCTTCTGAACGGCCGGTTCTTTTTCAGCGGCTTTCCCGCTTCCTGCTGTTCTGTGATTTTTTCTGATATCTTTCTGATCTTCCACTGCTGCCTCTTATTTCTTCACCGGATCTTCGCCCGCTGCTTCCGTGATCTGTTCTTCCCGAAACGTTTCGTCTGCCGTCTGCGGTCCTACCGCTTCGCTTTCCTTCACTTTCCGGCCTGCCGCGCTTTTTTTCCGCCGCATCCGTCTTTTTCTTTTCCGTCACCGGCCTCGGCGGGATCAGGCAGTGCTTTCTGTCAAATCCGATCAGATCTTCACGGCCGGTCAGAAGAAGTGCTTCCTTCACAAGCTGGTAGTTCTCCGGATCCCGGTACTGGATCAGCGCACGCTGCAGCTGCTTTTCATGATAGGTCTCCGGTACATAGACCTTCTTTCCCGTCCGCGGATCCACGCCGGTATAGTACATACAGGTGGAGATCGTCGAAGGCGTCGGATAAAAGTCCTGCACCTGCTCCGGCATATAGCCCATATCCCGCACGCTCTCCGCAAGCGCCACGGCGTCCTGAAGCCGTGAACCCGGATGCGAGGAGATCAGATACGGCACCACATACTGCTTCATCTGAAACTTCTGATTGATCTGTTCGAATTTCTTCACAAACGCCTGATAGACTTCGCGCCGCGGCTTTCCCATCAGATCAAGCACATGATCGGATACATGCTCCGGAGCGACTCTTAACTGTCCGCTTACATGATACTGACAGAGCTCCTTCAGGAAGGTGTCGTCCGGATCCGCCATACAGTAATCAAAACGGATGCCGGAACGGATAAAGACCTTCTTCACTCCCGGAATCTTTCTGAGCTTTCTTAAAAGCGCCACATAGTCGCTGTGGTCCACGACCATATTCCTGCAGACCGACGGATACAGACACTGCTTATCGGGACATACGCCCTTTGTGAGCTGCTTGTCGCAGGCGGGACGCCTGAAATCTGCCGTCGGACCGCCGACGTCATGGATATAGCCCTTGAATTCAGGATCATGCGTCATTTCCTCCGCTTCGCGGATCAGTGATTCATGGCTGCGGACCTGCACCGTTCTCCCCTGATGGAAGGCCAGTGCGCAGAAGCTGCAGCCGCCGAAACAGCCGCGGTTGCTGGTCAGTGAAAAGCGGATCTCCTGTATCGCCGGGACGCCGCCCTCCGCTTCGTAGGACGGATGATAGGTATTCATATAGGGGAGCTCATAGATCGCATCCATCTCTTCGACCGTCAGCGGACGGGAAGGCGGATTCTGCACGATGTAGCGCTTCTCGCCGTACTTTTCCGTCAGGACCTTTGCCGTATGGGAATCCATGTTCCGGTACTGGATCAGAAAGCTCTCCGCATATTTCAGACGGTCTTCCTCAAGACTCTCATAATCAGGCAGATCGATCCGCTCTCCTTTGATCAGCGAAAGATCCTTCATCCTGCAGACCGTGCCCGGAATATCCGTGATCTCCGAGACCGGAATGCCGCGCTTCAGCCGGTCTGCCGCTTCGACAACAGACAGCTCGCCCATGCCGTACAGAAGAAGATCCGCACCGGAGTCCAGAAGGATCGAACGTTTCAGCTTATCCGACCAGTAATCATAGTGTGCCAGTCTTCTGAGGCTCGCTTCGATTCCGCCGATCAGGACCGGTACGTCGCGATACGTCTTTTTGATCAGATTGCAATAGACAAGTGTAGCCCGGTCGGGACGTTTTCCTGTCTTCCCGCCGGGCGTATAGGCATCCGTGTGACGCCTCTTTTTATTCACGGTATAATGATTCACCATGGAATCCATGTTTCCGGCGGAAACCAGAAACGCAAGCTCCGGTCTTCCGAAGACCGTAATGCTCTCCGGGTCGTTCCAGTCCGGCTGCGAAAGGATCGCCACCCGGTAACCCTTTGATTCCAGCACGCGGCTGATGATCGCCGGGCCGAATGAGGAATGGTCCACATACGCATCGCCGATGACATATACGAAATCGACCGTGTCCCAGCCTCTCTTTTCCATATCCGCTCTTGAAACCGGCAGAAAATCCTTCATCCTCTGATCTGTCCTTTCCGAATGCAAAAACATCCCGGAATGATGGTAACATCAGAAGATGTCTCTGTCAATCCTGACGGCTCCGAAACAGCAGTCCGGGATCGGCAGATACGCAGTGACGGATCGGCTTCCATTCCGCTCTGGCAAAAAGTGCGGCAACAGAGATCGGCACATACGTGAACATGAACACAGGGAACGTAAACAGATAAAGAATCTTACGGAAGGTTCCTGTATGGATCCTTTTCCATTCGGTCACGACGGTGATCAGACCGATTCCGAACAGCGTCAGATACATATTGAAGAACAGACTGCCGAGCGAACGCACCGCGATCATGATATCATCTCCCGAAACGGCTCCGCTGACAGCGAGCCCGATGTTGAGAAGCAGCGACAGAACAGAAAGGACAAAGGCGGGAAGGATCGTCATACTGAGGTCAAAGCAGGAGAAGCTGCCTCTGAAAAGACCTTTCGTCAGCCCTCCGCCGTACTTTCGGAAAACCTGAAGGAAGCCTTTTGACCAGCGGAGACGCTGACGGAAGGACTGTGAAAACAGAACCGGCTGCTCGTCAAAGAGCTCTGCATTTTCGCAGAAGGCGATCTTCCGGCCGCGAAGCACCTGATCTGCGGTAAACTCGATATCCTCTGTCAGAAGATGATAGGGCCAGCCGTCCATTTCCTCCGCAATGCGTCTTCCGAACATAAAGCCGGTGCCCGAGACCGCTGCGCTGGTGCGGAGAAGAAAACGTGAATGGTTCAGATAACGGCTCTCCCTTAAAAACCACAGCGCATAGCCCGCGCTGATCCAGTTGTCTCCGTAATTCTTGCTGTTTCTGTAACCGGTCACGATCTCATATCCTTCGGAAAAGGTCCGGTCCATTTCCCCGATATAATCCGGCGCCAGTATATTGTCCGCATCAAAAACGAAGTAGCCGTCAAATCCTTCCGGATGATCTTCACGGATCCGTTTCATCAGTTCATCCAGCGCATAGCCTTTTCCGACTCTTTCGAGATTCCACCTGAGATAGACCGCGGCGCCTTTATCCGATGCGATCTTTGCGGTCCTGTCGCTGCAGTTGTCCGCCATGACGAATATATGAATGCGGGACTGCTCATACGTCTGTGCATGCAGGCTGTCGATCAGACCGCCGATCACCGCCTCCTCATTCCTTGCACAGATCAGCACTGCATAGTCATTCTGCTTTTCTTTTGCAGCAGATACCGCTGTCCTGCCGGTTCCTTTGATCCTTTCGATCAGTTTTCTGATCCACGGGACCGGAATATAAACGAACTGATAGGCATAGCAGATCAGAAAGACCAGTGCCGCCAGCCGGTTGATCAGGCTGAGTACGCGCATTTTCGAAAACTCCTTTTACAGTATTGGTCTACACGGTCGGAAACCTCAGTATGACCTTAAACAGATCTCCGTCCACAGAGAGTCCGAATGTTCCGTTCTGAAGTTCCGTCATGCTTTTTGCAATGGCAAGTCCGAGACCGTTTCCTTCCGAATTTCTGGAAAGATCGCCGCGGACAAAACGTTCCGTCAGCTCCTCCGGTGAAATATCCAGCGCATCTCTCGACGTGTTCCGGAAGATGATCTCTGCCTCGTTTCCGCTGTACAGAAGCGAAAGATATACCCGGGTCCCGCTCTGTGCATATTTGCAGATATTGTTCATCAGATTGTCAAAGATACGCCACATCCGGCGGCCGTCCGCCAGAATCTTCTTTTCCTCCTCAGGCAGATGAACGACCATCTTCAGCCCCGCATCCGAAAGCTTCTCTTCATATTCGCCTTCCGTCTGCGTAAGGAACACTGCGGGATCGCAGGGCACAAGTTCGACCTCCAGATTGCCGGTGGACGCCTTGGAGACCTCCACCAGATCGCTGATCAGCCGCTTCAGCTTTTCCGACTGCCGGAGAAGGACCTCCGAATAGGTGCGGATATTTTTGTTATCCGTCTTTTCGTTTCCGATCAGACCCGCATAGTTGATGATGGATGTCAGCGGAGTCTTGATATCATGGGAAACATTGGTGATGAGTTCTGCCTTCAGCCGCTCGCTTTTTGTTTCCCGTTCCACCGCCAGCGCCATGCCGCCGGAGATCCGGTTCAGATCCTCCGCGTGCTGCTTCAGTTCGAGTATCAGTCCGCCCGTATCCGCCTGATATTGAAGATCTCCGTCCGCAATACGTTTTCCCTGCTTCTGAAGCTTCCGCATCGACCAGGCGATATACAGGATCACCGGAATCAGGATCACTTTTTCAACGCCCCAGTAAAAAAGCAGCACGTCCGGTTCCCACCGGCATCCAACGATCACGATGAATTCGACCGCGGCAAGCAGAAGAAGGACTGCCGCCGTCCGCCAGACAAGCGGGATATTCCGGATCAGCGTACCGATCCCTCTGAAGGCTTTCTTCAGAATGCCTGCCAGGAACAGAAAGAACCGGACAAGCAGAAGCTTTTTCAGGAAGCTGTGTTTTTTCACGCGGACGGCAAGGCTCATCGAAAGCGCTGTGAAAAGATTCAGCGTCAGTACGGCGACCGGAATGATGAGGATCTCTTCATTTCCCCAGAAAAGATCAAACAGACCGGCACACAGCATAAAATACAGAAATGCAGCCGCCGCAAGAAGCACATCGAACGGTACCTGAAACATCGGTCCCGGGACGATCTCTTCCGTTCCGCTCCGTCTTCCGGCAGCACAGATCAGTACAATGAAAATGACAATAAACGCAGTCAGGAAAAGAAGTCCCACAGGATAGACGGCGATGCGGGCCGCAAAGAGCGTGCGCACCAGCCTGATCCGCATACTGTCCGCCAGATCGACGGGCTGATCAGGATCGGCATAGACCGCTGCCTGAAGCGTGATAAACTCCGGGTCCGGACCGAAATATTCCCGCGCTCCGCAGATCATCAGGCCGTCATCTCCCAGAGACTGCGCAGCGATCTCCATCACGTAGAGATCCGATGTTCCGCTCACCTTATCTTTCACGCGGAATCCTTCAGTTTCCAGAATGGCCCTGCCTTCTTCATCCGTGATCTTCAGTTCCAGTCCGTCCGGCTTCTCTGCCTTTTCGTTTGTATTCAGCTCTTCCACCGCATAGCGGACTGCTGCGGTTCGGACAGCCGAATAGCGCATATCAGCCAGATATTCTTTTTCCGTCGCCGTATACAGACTCTCCGAGATCATCATAAGCGCCGCAAGAATGCAGACTGCCGTCAGGATCGCAGACAGATTGAGAAGAATGAACAATACCGTTTTGCCGGCCGTTGTATAGATCCGTTTTTTCATAATTTCCTGCCTTTCCCGATCTTATAGCCCTGGCCGAAGACCACCTTGATGCAGCGAGGCTCGTTCGGATCGATCTCAATCTTCTCCCGGAGATGCCTGATATGCACCGCTACGGTATTGTCGTTTCCCGCAAAAGGCGTCTCCTTCCAGACGGACTGATAGATCTCCTTCGGAGAAAAAACGCGGTCCGGTTCGGAGATCAGAAGCTTCAGGATCTCAAATTCCTTCGGTGTGAGCGAGACCTCTTCACCGTCTACCGTGACCGTTTTGGTCCGGTCATCCAGTTCCACGGGGCCTGCGGTAAATACCTCCGGCTGCTCCGTTCTCGCGCCGAGATAGGTATATCGCCGGAGCTGAGAATTTACACGGGCCGCCACCTCCATCGGATTGAACGGTTTGGTGATATAATCATCCGCCCCGACATTCAGACCCAGGATCTTATCCGTATCTTCACTTTTCGCGGTCAGCAGGATGACCGGCACATTGCTCTTCTCACGAATCTTTGCCATGCAGGTGATCCCGTCCATTTTCGGCATCATGATGTCCAGAAGGATCAGCTGCAGATCCTCTTTCGAGACGACGTCCAGCGCCTCTTCACCGTTATACGCCGTTAAGAGGCGGTACTCCGGCCGGTTCAGGTAGATCTTAAGCGCGTTGACGATATCCTTCTCATCGTCACAGATCAGTATGTTGTACATTTTCCCTCCCGAAATTCTCCTGTTGTTCCGTTTCTGGCAGCATTGTACAGAAATGCCGCTGAAGAAACAATCATCTAAAAGATTAAGAATTCATGAAGAACGGGGCCTGCACAGCCGTCATGCTGTTTCAGACCCCGTACTTCTGTTTTTATATACCGTACTTCCGAAGATCCACGCGGTAATCATCCACCTCGATCCCGTCCGCGATCAGTCTTCGCTTCTGTTCCTCGATCCCGAGACCGAAATGCACAGCGAGATACCCCTCCCGGTTCACCACTCTGAAACAGGGATAGCAGTCCGGATCCGGATTCCGGTGCAGAGCGTTTCCTACCGCCCGGCTCGCACCCGGACGTCCGATCGCCGCCGCCACCTGTCCGTAGGTCGCCACATGTCCCTTCGGGATCGTTCTCAAAAAATCATATACATCCTGACTGAACACGATCATTCTCCTTATGTCAGCTTGCCTTGCGCTATCTGTTATTTCACAAAGCCGCTGTACTCCATCAGACAGGTTTCGATGTCTCTGATGAAGCCCTCCGCCTCTTCGGGGAGCTCCTGCTCTGTCGAAACGACCAGCTTCGTCACGTTGGAATAACCGACTTCGACAGCCTGTTCGTTGATCTCGCCGTCTTTTTGCGGCAGTTCGATCCATGAGGCAAGATCCGCGCCTTCGATGATCTCCCTGAGACTCTTCATGCAGTCTTCGGAAACGTCCTTCCGTACCGGCTCTTTCCCGTTTCCTTCATCCAGTTCAATAAAATATTTTCCGCTGCTTTCCCCGGCTATGATCGAAAAGCCCGTCCATTCCCGGTACATAACGGATATGATCTCCGGCTTTGACGGTTTGCATGATACCATTCCAAGAAGCAAGCCTGCCAGAAGCAGGATCGCTGCGATCCTCCTGATTTTTGCCATGTTCTGTCCTCCGATTCTTAAGGTATGTCACGCCAGATTCCGTGCTGCACACTCCCATCCGGCGCCTGCACTTTTGCATTCTAACATACCGGCCGCTATCGTACAAGTGCTTTGCGCAGTCTCTGCCTTTGTATCCTCCCCGGCAGATTGACAGACCTTCTCATTCTATGGTAAAAAAGATGGAGAATCTGACTTTTCCGGAAAACAGTGTATACAGGAGACAGAAGAATGGATCTGAAAGCAGTCAAAAGAGGAAACGCGACAACTGTACAGGAGGCAGCACTCCGGAATCTCGGCGTAAGCTCCACGGAGGAGATCAACGCCTGGTTCCGCAGATCCTATGCGGGAGCATACCGTATCGACGGCATCGAGGAAGGCATCGATCTTCTCCTCGGCAGAAAGTGGGACCTTGTACGGATCATCGGCGACTATGATGTGGACGGCACGTCTGCGACTGCGATCGCGCGCCTGACGCTGCGTTTCTTCGGCTATCCCGTGGAAGACCGCATCCCGAGACGCTTCAGTGAAGGCTTCGGCCTCAATCCGTCGATCGTCGAAGAGATCCGTCAGCCCGGAAATGTCCTTCTGATCACAGTGGATAACGGCATTGCCGCGCTGGATGCCGTCCGTCTGGCAAAAGAAAAAGGGTATTTTGTGATCATCACGGATCACCATCTGCCGGTCCTGTCGGAAAACGGTCCCGAACTGCCGGATGCGGATGTGATCATCGATCCGAATGCGGTTCCCGGGTCTGCGGACTATAACGGCTACTGCGGAGCAGGTCTCATCTACCGTTTTATGTCACGGCTGATCGACAGAAGATCTGCCGGTCTTCCGGAAACGGAGCTGAAAAAACTGACCAATCTCAAAAGGGTGCTCGAGCCGCTTGCCATGATGGGTACGATCGCGGATGCGGCAGAGCTCCGGGAGGAAAACTACGTCATTGCCCGAAACGGCTTGAATAAACTTGAAAAGCGCTGTGCAACTCCCGGCATGCTGGCCCTTCACGACAGGCTCTGGGTAACAAAACCCACCGCTTCGGATATCGGTTTCAAATCAGGTCCCTGCATCAATGCGAACGGCCGTCTGTTTGACAACGGTGCCGCAAAAAGTGTCGATCTTTTATCCTGTATGGACTATCATCAGGGTGTTGCCCTCGCGGAAGAAGCGATCGCCAATAACAACATCCGGAAGCAGCAGGTCACGGAGGGTCTTCGAAAGGCTGAAGCGCTCATCCGCGAATACGGATTTGAAAATGATCTTCCGCTGGTTCTGTATCTGCCGGATATCAATGAGGGCATCGTCGGGATCATTGCGGGAAGACTGCAGGAGGAATACCGCACTGCCGTGTGCGTGCTGACGGACAGCAGCGAGCCGGGCATCCTGAAAGGCTCAGGCCGTTCTCCGGAAAACATCCATCTGAAAAATCTGCTGGACAGGTTCAGCGATCTTTTTGTCCGTTACGGCGGTCACGCAGGCGCTGCCGGCATGAGTATCCGTAAAGATGATCTCGATCGTTTCCGCGCGGAGGCAAATGCCTGGACCGTCTCCGAAGGTCTTGTCCGGGAAGACGCCGGTACTCTCTTGTATGATCTGGAGATCACGGCATCCGATGTTCCGGCGGTTCTTGACGAAACGCTGAAGTACGGTCCCTTCGGGCACGGCAACGAAGCCATTCTTTTCAAGGTCACCGGTTTCCGACTGAAAGAGGAGAACGGCATAAAGAAGCTCCCGGTCGGAGAAAACGGCGTCAAGCTGTTTTCGGATTCCTGTCAGGCGATCGGTTTCGGACTCCGGAAACGTCTTCTTGCAAGCACCGCAGAAGTGCTGACCCTGTACGGAACGCTTTCCTACAACTATTTCAGAGGCGAAGCGATCCCGCAGATCGAATATACAGAAATAGAGGAAGGCTGATCAGGCCTTCCTCAATCTATTTACGGCAGTACTTTTACTAAAAACTCGCAGTACGGGTCCCCGTTGCAGCAGCATTTCTGCTCCGTGACGCTGACCGCCTTTCCGAGGGCGGTGGAGAACATACCCGCCGCAACACCTGCTTCATACACACAGATCTTATCATGAAGATTCGGAAGTCCGTAGCAGTCTGCGCACTCATAATGACGGTAGACAGCATGTTCATCGTCTGCCTCGACGACCTCCTCGATCGCGTAGCCGTCACCCTCTGCGATCGGCTCGTTGCTCTTCATGATCTCCGCAAGCGTCTTTCCTTTAATCTGGTCGGACGTCACGTCCACACCGATCAGATAACCGATATCGTAAGCTGTCTTTTTCAGCTCCGGATGAATGGTAAACATCAGTGTCTGACGCTCCCGCATATACTGGATCGGCATACTGTTTCCGAGCTTCGGACGGATCTTAATGCCCTTCACCCGTTTTTCATAATCCTCTGAAAAGGCTTTTAACAGTGCCTTTACCTCCGTCTTTTTCTCTTCGGGATATTCCGCCTTCTGAACTTCCATCTTCTCCTCCTTTTTGATCCGGTCTCCGGGTTTTTCACATACTTACAGAGCGGTCTGACTGCAGATCTGTTCATCTTTCTTTGTCAGACAGAACAGTCTGCGCCGTTCGGTCTGTTCGTTCGGCCATGCAAAATGCTCGACCCGGTCGACCTGAAAATACGGGCTGAAAGCCTCTGTCCACTCTTCATCAGTTCTTGTGACCAGCCGCAGGATCCCGTCAATATAAACGTGATTGCCTTCTTTGACGGTCATCTTCCGCTCCGGATTTTCTGCCGGAACCATATAGTAATTCAGCCCGATGACTACCCGTCCGCCCTTTTTCAGGATCCTTGCCGCTTCGCGGATGATCCGGTCCGATGCTTCGGTCGGGATCACATCCAGCACGTTCGAGCAGAAGAACCCGTCATACTTTTCTTCTTTTTCACTGCCGATCCATGAGACCGGAACGAATTCCGTTTTCACGCGGTCCTGTACGCCGTAAGCCTCCGCAAGCTTTTTTGCAGCCTTCGGTGCGCTCTCGTTGACATCGACCGCATGCACATTCCGGCAGCCGGAAGAAGCCATGATGACCGATGCCCAGCCGTGACCGCAGCCATAGTCCAGCACGTTTTCCAATGCTCCCAGACTGACACAGGCCTGATAAAGCTTTTCCGAAGGCGCGATCTCTTTCAGATCTTCCTTTTCCGCCTCTCCTTCCGCATACGGTTTGAAGGCTTCGTTCCAGAACTCGATCGATCTCTGATAGTCTTTTTCGATTTCCGCTTTCATATCATTCTTCCTTGTGTATCACCATTTCAATATCCGTCCATGTTTCCCCGCCGATCTCATAGGCTTCCGTCAAACCGTTTTCTTTGAAGCCAACGCTTTTGTAGCAGTGAAATGCCGGCATATTATTGTCGAACACTCCAAGGCTGACTTCATCCGCACCGTAGATTCCGAATGCAAATTTCAGGCCAAGCTCAAGCATCCGCTTACCGTATCCCATTCCTCTTTTTGACGGATCGACAATGACAAATCCGAACCGGACCTTCCTGTCATCGTCTCCCGGAGTTCTGACGATGAAGAACCCCACCGGTCCGTCTTCATCAAAAGCCACCAGCGGAAAATACCTTGTATCGTCATTTCTCCCCGAAACGGCTTCCAGCAGCCGTTCTTCGGATAAAGGAAAGTCTCCGAGGATCCCTGCGGACCATTTATAGAATTCTGCCGGTTCACCGGTCCATGTAATGATCTTTTTCGCATCCGGTGTGCGAAAAGGTCTTAATCTGAGCATATTTGTCCACCTGCTTTCCATTGAAGATTCATTTCCGGATCGGGACAGACCGCCTTATCCGGCCGCAGTCTGTTCACTTAACTCTCCGCAAAGGTTTCGGGACATTTTCTCCGTTATTTCCTTTTTGTCAAAACCCTCGCTGAACAGATAGTAAAGCTTTGCAACGGCGGCTTCGGTAGTCATATCCATTCCGCTCACCGCGCCGACTTCGGTCAGTCCTCTGCTCGTTTCATACGCCCCGAGACTTACACCTCCCTGCGTGCACTGTGAACATACCGTAATGATAATACCCTGTTCATACGCTTTCTGTATGACAGCGCAGAAGCGGTATACACCATTGTGTCAGTCCCGTGCAGAACAACAAAACCGTCATAATCTTCATAATGATCGGCAATCGTCCGTCCGATCTGATTCCATTCCTTCACAGCCACATTGGAAGAATCCAGAAGCACATCAAATTCCAGTATTTTCCATGAGGGCATATCCGGATGGTGCATAATGGATAACCCTTCCAGAGTGTCCTGAATCATGCCCGGTGCGGGCGTATATCCGGCCGGACCTGATGTCATGCCGATCGTTCCGCCGGGCTTAACGATAGTCTTTTCAGTATAATCCTTCTTTTCTTAAAGCTTCCAGCTGTTCTTCACCCGTCACGAAACTGACGCCGCTGCCCAGCTCATCCTTCAGTTCCACCTGCCTGTCTTTGGGGCACTCCGCCAGATAAATTCTGGAAAAGCCGTGTTCCGAAAGACCGCTGCCGCCCATTCCTTCCGCGTAATCAACCGCAAGGATCCTGCCGGAAAGACTGCTGAAATCATCCGGTTTTACAACCAGCGGATTCCCCTGCAGCAAAACGCCGCCGATATGCTTTCCGTTCAGCGGACTGACGTCCTGAATATTGTTGTACGCAAGATCAAGAGATGAACTGTAATTTTCAAACGCTGCACCGGCCAGTGCGGAAATATCCGAAATACTGTTTGAGGCAAGACAGACTTGTTCCAGCTTCGGGCAGTTCTTCAATGAAGATATATCCTCGATTCCGCAGTTTTTTGCACTGAGTGTCTCCAGTTCGGGCATAGCCGAGCAGAATGAAAGATCCTGAAACGCGATCCCGTCCACACGGAGCGTCTTTAACAGCACACAGTCATTCAGGAAGTGCAGCGTATCCGCATCTATCGGATTGTCAGACAGCGAAAGTGATGTCAGTGTACCGGCATTCTTCTCCGCCCATGAGATTCCGGTGAGCGCATTGCCGGAAAGATCAAGCTCTTTGAGAATGGTCATGTTGCTGAAACCGGACACATCCGTGAGCGCATTGTCTGACAGATTCAGCTTTGTAAGATAAAGACTGTCAAACTCCTCTGCTGCCGCTGTGATGCCGCATCCGCTGAGATCCAGTTCTTTGAGACCGGATAATCCTGCGATCATGGAAATATCGCTTATATCGTTCCCGCTGCAGTAAAGTATCGAAAGACGTTCACATGCACTCAAGGGTGCTATGTCGGTCACCGCAGTGCCGGAAATATTCAAAGAAGTCAGATTGGGCAGCGGAAGCATCTCAAGCCCGTCAAAGCCGCTGTTTCCTGAGAGATCCACCGTTGACAGCTGATCATGTCCGGTCATATCCGGAAGCCTGGTCAGTCCGCTGTTTTGAACCGTCAGGCTGACGATCCCCGGTAAATCTGCCAGAAAATCAAAGCTGTCGATTCCGGTGCAGTCAATGATCCTGAGCGTTTTTACAGGAGAAACCAGTCCGTCAAAAGCATCAGGTTCAAATGTGCATCCTGTCATATAGACAGAGCTGAGCTTTTTCAGTTTGCTTATTCTGGAAATATCGCCGGCCGTAATCGTTTTGTCCCTGATGTTGATAGCGGAAGTGATCTTCTTTTCTTTTTGTCCCGCTATGGTCGTCTCACCTGCAATACGGCAGATCGTTGAGAGCACTGTAACCGCAGCAAATGAAGCGGCGATCAC
>JAZUFC010000134.1:0-3092 GCA_045640465.1 Lachnospiraceae bacterium
TTCAAATTCAATATGTAACTGCAGATCCGCATCACCGGGGATCGTTTCATCGGAGCCTAATGTCGTAACGTCGATCCATGCATCTTCTGCAGCATTATTTTCCTTATACTCCAATATGACAGCCTGCTTTTCATCTGCCGCACGGTGAGGAATGTAATTTTTCACGTCCAAAGGACCTGTCTGTGCTGGTTCCCCTTCCGCTGTATTGCCTAACATCATGACAGGAGCCGCCGCAAATACCGGTTTCGCGGAGAGGTCGTCCTCTTCGGATGCCAGGTCATCAGTATTTTCTGCCTCTTCCGCTGCTTCTTCAGCAGTCACGTCTTCCGCTGCTTCAACAGTCACATTTTCTGCCGCTTCACTAACAGTCACTTCTTCTGCTTCTTCACCGGCAGCTGTTTCCTCTGCTGCCGCTTCTTCAACTGCAGCTTCCTCTTCAACTACTACAGCGGCAGCTGCTTCTTCCGGAAACTCCGTCATTTCTTCCGCCGCTGCTATGAATCTGCTCAGATTTTCAGGCAGCGCACCGAAGCCGAGAATGCAAGCATCACCCACGGAATAGCTGTCATATTGTACACAGTTTGCTTTATCGCCTTCGATGGTATGGATCTTCGCGCCTTCGGTCTCCGTAGCTTCGGAAAGTTCAGATACGAAACCGGTCTGATCGACATTTCCGTCCTGATCAAGATCCAGGAAGATGATATCGCCCGGCGCAGGAATATAGTCTGTACCGAAGAGCAGACCTTTTCCGGAAAGTGCTGCCGCCCAGCTGACAATATCCTTTTCAAAAGGCATCACAGCCGGATCCGCGCCTGCATAATTCAGACAGAATGCGCAGAACATTGTACTCCAGTCACCGTAGGGGTCATCGCACCATGCGCCGTAACGGGTATAGCCGTTCATCGTCTTCCCGTCTTCCTGAACCATGAAATTGCCCGGGCTTTCCTGATACCCGACCTGTGTCTTCGCGATCTCAATGGTGTCCGCCGCAAGATCACCGGTCAGTTCGACCCGTGCAAAGGTTCTTTCCCAGACAGATGCGGATTCGACGTCAGCCGAAGGATCGGAAAAACACTGAAGACTGTGTGTATGGATCGGAAGTTCGCAGATCAGCTGATCTCTGTCGACCGTGACCATATAACATTCGTCGTTATGCTGATGATGTTCCTGTGCTTCAATGCCGCATACGCATACGCGTTCAGTGATATAACAGGATTCATCATGAATATGTCCGTCTGTATCCTCAAGTTCGCAGATAAGGGCAGGCTTCTCTTCATAGCATTCATCAGTGTGTTCATGTCCCTCTTCGGAAAGCGTGCACGTAAGCGTACGGACCTGTGCAAAACACTCGTCCGTATGCTCTTTATGAGCTTCAAATCCGCAGTAGGTCTCCACCTGCATGGTATCGGCAGGCATGATCAGCGCATACATTGTAAAGAACACGACAACAGCGCCAAGCGCGGTGACGATCTTCTGCCACCGCTTCTTCCGTCCGTATGCCGCCGCAAAGTTATGCGCACGATTTTCCAGAATTCTATTCTCCAATCCCTGTCTCCCAATACTGATCTCAGTATTTCTTCAAAAAACCGAATATGTTCAAAGGCCAGATCTTCATGAACGCTTTTCCGATGATCTGCTCTTTTGCTATGCAGCCGACAACTGAATTCCGGCTGTCCTGACTGGTTGCCCTGTTGTCCCCCATGACAAAATATCTGTCATCGGGTACCTGATAAGGCAGTTCCAGATTACATTCTCCAAATGCTTTTTCCTGCAGATACGGCTCATCGATCAGAACGTCATCAACGAATACATTTCCGTCCAGATCGATATCGACCCACTGGCCGGGACCTGCAATGACGCGTTTGACAAGCAGTTTGTTGTTGTAGCTCAGTACCACTATCTCGCCGCTTTTGAACTTTGCGTTTTTGAGGGCTACTACGACTTCGCCCTCGTTCACGGTCGGCGACATGGAACTTCCGTAGATCCTGAAGACCGGCAGCAGAAGCGTTGCAAGAAGGACTGCGATCGCTGCCACAACGATCAGAATATATACGGTGCTGCGAAGCGTCTGACCGTACCGTCCTTTATATTTTTCCCGTTCCAGCTCTGACTTCAGCTGTTCCACGGTCGGATATTCATTCTGACGCTTCTTTGCCATTTTTCTTCCTTATATAAAGGCAGCCTCTTCAGTTCTGCTTATGTGTGTACTCGCTCACAACCGGTCATTTAAAATCGGCAGCTGCCTGCCTGTTTTGAGAAAATTCCGTGTAGTACCAGTTCAGAAAATCCTCATACATCTGTTCTCCGCGTTTTCTGGCACGGACAGCTTCTTTGATGTCTGCGTAACTGCCCAGATAATATGTTTTATTTTTAAAGGTGATCTGTGCCGACCATAAGCCGGTGACCCTGTTCCTGTATATTCCGTTATATCCGCTGGTATTGCTGGAGATCGGCGGCTTGTTCATTCTTGCCACGATCGTGGATACGCATGTTCCTTCGATCAGTCCCCGTTTGTCCTGCTTTTCAGTGCCGCTCTTCTTTTCATACAGCAGACAGCCGCAGCTTTTTGTTTTTCCCGTCTGCAGGAGAGTCTGACCGACGACCGTTTCATTTCCGCAGTCGCACAGGCATTTCCAGCGGTGCATGCCTTTCTGCTTTCCGGCATATTCGATCACCGTCAGCCGGTTGAAACGTTTTCCCACATAATCCTTGAGTTTCGGATGACTCAGGCAGCCGCAGCTTTTTTTGTAGCCGACGCGCAGCTGATGAAGCGATGCAAGGCAGGTGTTTCCGCAGTCGCACTGACAGAGCCACTGTGTGTTTCCGCTCCGGTCTTTTTCTTCGGACAGACTGATGCACACAAGCTTTCCGAAGCGCTGTCCGGTCAGATCCAGCATTCCCGGTCTGACGGCCGATCTGCATCCGCAGTCCGTCACAGTCTGCCGCTGGAGGCATCTGGTATCCAGTTTCAGTGTTTTTCCGCAGTCACAGCGGCACTCCCAGACGACATAGCCGCCCTTTCGTTCCTCTGTCGGCGCAGTGACGGTCAGATGTCCGGCCTGATATCCGATTTTGATCTTTGGCTTTGATCC
>JAZUFC010000135.1:0-6293 GCA_045640465.1 Lachnospiraceae bacterium
TCCCTTCAATCCGGACTTCACGCTGTTCCCGGAACGCCCCGGCTTTTCAGCGCCCGCACCCTCAGGCGATCTGTATGCTGAGTTCGTGGTCAAATATCTGAAGCCCATCATTGATGAGACTTTCATGACTCTTCCCGACGCAGCCAATACCGCAGTGGGCGGCTCTTCAATGGGCGGTCTGCAGTCTTATTATATGGCCACGGAATACCCTGAAGTCTTCAGCAAGGCTGTCTGCTTCTCTCCCGTATTCCCGATGAATCTGCCCTACATTCTGGAACAGCTCGACACCTATGACATGACCAGACTGGCTAACAGCCGCTTCTGCTTCTATAACGGCAACCTGACGCTGGACGGCCGTCTGACCGATGCCGCACTGGAGGTTTACAGAAAACTGGAAAGCCGCGGCTTTACCTCCACACAGGAAATGTTCCTGTTAGACACCAGAGAGCCGCATTATGAGACCTCCTGGGCAAAATACTATCCCATGGCGCTCGATTTCCTGTTCTCAGAAGACAACAGCGTCATCATGCCGGCTCCGCCGAGACGCAGAGTCAATCCCGCAGAATGATCGCAGGAGCCTTATGGTGAGCAGAAGATCATAAACATTTTTTATAAAGGAAGCAGGTATATCAGGGTTCTCGCCCTTCGATATGCCTGCTTTCTTCATGCCTGCAGGATCCGTGAGGAACTGTCCGGCTCATTCTTTATAGATCGTTTTCGGGTCAGTGTTTCATCAGAGGCAGGATCAGTACGGAGCGGAAGCCCTCCCGGTGCAGGATATG
The DNA here is from genome assembly GCA_045640465.1 of Lachnospiraceae bacterium. GTDB lineage: Bacteria > Bacillota > Clostridia > Lachnospirales > Lachnospiraceae > UBA1267. Next base: position 783 of record JAZUFC010000135.1, read on the forward strand.
ATGCAATGCCTTTACTGCCTTCGTGCCGTGTCCGATTTTGTCCGTGGTTCCCAGATTCGGATCCGCAAACGGATACGCGCTTCCCGCAATATCCAGACGAAGCCGATGCCCCGCCTTCATCAGATAGGAAAGGTCTCCCATATCCACGTCGTACGCGCGGATCTCGCCGGGTTTTGTGAAATGGCTTTCGGACCAGGAATCGTAGTGACTGATGCGGACCATGCCCCAGGTCAGACGGATCGCATGTCCCTCCGGATCGACATCCGTCAGTCTGCAGTAAAAATCGCCGTCCTCCGCTTCGACGGAAGCATACAGTTTCAGACTCACACTGCCGGTGATCTCCATATCCTCCTTCAGCACTTCTGTGGAATAGCAGACGATATCCTGCCGCTTCTGCGCCTCGCTGAAATCACCGTTTCGTTTGGAAAGACCGGGGCCTTCCGACGGAAGCGGATCTTCCGGATCATGAAGATAGGTGTCCTCAGGCGCTTCCGAATCTTCTGATAGAGAAAGCAGACCGTTTCCTTCAGAGGAACGGGCATTTCCCGCCGACACCAGATAGAAAGGTGTCCCGATACTGCCCTCGGGCGGCCAGATCTTAGAAGTCTTCCATCTGCCCTCGATCATCGTATAGTAATTGACTTTTGCATCGCGCATCAGACCTTCCTTCTTCCCCTTCATCCAGTAATCAAACCAGTTCAGAAGCAGGAAGCGGGTCCCCGCATTCTCAGCAGAAGACTGTTCGCCGTAATCAATGCCGTCTACAACATTGGACATCGCCTCACCGTGCGCCCAGGGACCGATGATCAGACGAAGGTTCTCCTTCATCATCCGGTTGTTTCCGTCACGGACCTTTTTATAATTGACCATTTCATCCGCGCCCGCATGATCGTACCAGCCGGTCAGCATCATGGTCGGCACGTTCATGGCGTCCAGATCGAACGGGATCCCGGTGAGTGCCCAATACGCGGGATCATTGTTGTGCTCCACGGATTCCATGTATTCGTCAAAATAGTCGAAGCCCTTGATGTTGATCGCAGGCATGGCGGACATGGGCTGCGTCTTCAATACCTGCTCCATGATCGTCGGACGGTTTTTTTCAATCTCCGCGCGGATACGTGCCTTCTCCTCTTCTGTGGTGTCCAGCTTGTCCACCTGCGGAAGCGCACTGTTGTAAAGCCAGGTCAGATGATATGGAGAATAGGAACCGTTCCGGTTCATGGTCACCGGATGATCCGAACAGCATTCAAACGGACACATGCATGTCAGATGCGGCGGATTCAGGCTTGCCGCGCAGAGCTGTACGAAGCCGAAAAATGAAAGGCCGAATGTTCCCACGTGGCCATCGCACCAGTCCTGTGCTGCGATCCATTCAATCGTATCATATCCGTCCTCCGCATCATTTTCACCGCTGACGGAAGGGATGCCGTCCGAGAGGAAAAAGCCGCGGCAGTCCTGAAAGATGACATTATAGCCACAGGATGCAAAGAACTCCGGATCAAAAAGGCCGGGGTGCATGGCCATACGGTCCTTGCTGTACGGCGTACGCAGAAGAATCGCCGGCAGCGGACCTTCCTCTTTCGGACGCACATTGTCCGCCCGCAGGATCACACCGTCCCGCATGGGGATCTCAATGTTGCTGATTCTGATCAGATCTTTTTGCATGAATTCGGTCTCCTTATCTTTTTTGCATGGGTCAGTTCCTTTCCGCAGCACGGTTTCTCAGTTCTTCTTCGGACTTTCCGCAAGCAGTTCCTTCACAAAATCTTCATCCGTCATGGATGCCGTACGATTCCGGATCTTTTCGATCATCGTATAGACGTCCGTATAGTTTGCAATATTTTCGAATCTCAGTACCTTTTCCTCCGGTATCAGCTTTCCGTCCTTTTCGATCTCATCTTTCGTAAAAACAGTGATATCGCCGGTCTTCGTCCAGCGGTCAAAGATATCCTTCCGGACGGAAACATATTCCACGTCATCGATGTCATTTGCAAACACTGTCCGTTTGAAAAGGCCTGTCTGCACATAAACGTATTTGTTCGTCACTGCATAAACGGTAGTCACGGAACGGATCACGGAGACAGCCGCACCGATCAGATAGATCACGGCGGGAATATAATGCAGCCAGACATTTTTCAGGAAATAGCCCGCCGCGCTTCTCGGACCGGTCTTCAGAAGGATCGTCGTAAAGATCACCATATCGATCAGAAGAACGATCATTGCAAGAAGGATCGCTTTGTTGGAAACAGCATCCATCACAGATGTGAGGACGGCTTTCCTTCCGCTCCAGATGACGGTCTCGTTTTCATCATTTAACTTCAGTTTTTTCATAAGCGCCTCCCGAATCTTCACCAGTCACTGTCCCAGTCACTCCAGCCGGAATCCCAGTCGCTTCCGGAATCCCAGTCCCAGCTGCTGTCATCATCCCAGTCCCACCAGCTGTCATCGTCATCATCGTCCCAGCTGCTGTAGCCGCTGTCATCATCCTGATCGCTGTAGGAGGAATAATAGTCTGACTCATTCTGTTCATAAGTCTGATAGAATTCCGTGTCGGAGAAGTCTGTGATCCAGTCATCGCCGCCGTAGTAATAAAACCTGTCCGAATCCAGCGAATCATAATCGTACGATGAATAGTAACTGTCGGTATCGTACCAGAGTTCCTCTCCCAGCAGTTCCTTGTCGTCTTCGTCACAGTAATAATCCCAGTCTCCGTCATCATACGTATACCAGCCGGAATTATAGCCGTAACGGTTATTCAGATAATAATAGACGGAGTCATCATAGATATAATAGCCGGATGAAACGGGCGGATGATGCGCGTCCACGAAACTTCTTGAGGTCACACATTCCGGGATCCGGCCGTCATATCTGCTTATGAGTTCTTCATAAGTGATCTCATGGTCTTTTTTGATACCGAACGGTCTTGTCGCTCCGCTCGAATATGTCTCATCAAGCTCCCAGCTGTCTTCCAGATCATCATATCTCCACCATTCATACCGGTCCTGATGAGAAGCAAAATAAACGGTATCAATGCTGCCGCCGTCATAATAGCGGTCGTACTCCGGTTCTTCGATCAGGCTTCCCAGAAAAGCCAGAATGATCACGATGATCAGCGTCCGTGAGAATTTGTTTGAAAAGAGCCCGCGGAATGCGCCTCCGGTACCGCTCCGGACAGGCCTGTACGGTGCGGACCGGGAAGATCGGGACGGCGCAGTCCGGCCGGAAGCCTTCGTTTTCGCTGCAAGATTCCTGTTCTTCTGGTTCAGGATCTCCTCTTTCAGCTTCATGTATATCTCATTGACCGCATAGGCTTCATCCGTACCGGAATAGCGGACTGCACGGGTGCCGTCGGATTTGTTTTTATAAACGGTAAATCTGCCGTCCTTTTTATAAATACCGAACGCACGCGGCTTTTTGACGTCCTTGCCGATGTAGAATCTGGAAACATCTTCCGGCGGAAGATTTCTTGCGGTATACCACTGCTGAAGCTCTTCAATGGTCTTCGGTGTTTTTTTGGCATATCGCACCAGATATTCGTTTACGGCTCCGCAGTGCGGACAGTTCGTCAGCGCATCGTCAATAAACGAGCCGCAGTAACTGCATTTGACCTTACCCATTTTTACCTCTTTTTCAGTCCTGTCATTCCTCCGGTATACGCCTGATCTTCAGAATATCATCCATGGCGTATTTTCTGTCCGGCTGAAGAACGATGACCCGTTCGAAAAGATCTATCTTCCTTACCCGGCCGCAGACGGTTCTGACCGCCCCGCCTTCTTTTCTTTCGTCCTCCTCGAAATACTCGATCTCGATTCCGGGATGCTTCTGCATCTCTTCCTGGAGCTCTGCCGTCACACGGTCGAGTTCCGCCCGTTCGTCTTCACTGACCTCAGGCCTCATTTCCGTCAGTCGGCCCGTTTCATCGATCAGATCCCCGTATCCGGTAAGCGCGGCAAAAGGCGCAAACTGCGCGGCACGCTGCTCCATGGAAAGAGGCTTGTGATCCGGAGATCTGAAATGCGGAAGATGAATGATGCTGTCATATTTCCCGCTCATTCCTTATGCCCTCCGATCTGTGCGTTCCGCTCTCTGGCGGTCGCGCCCTCCTCCAGATTCATGCCGCGAAGGATCGCGTTCTTTCCGAACTTCTTTTTGATCTCCAGCTGCGCTTTCTGAAGCCGCTTTTCACGGTCATCCAGCGCCGCCTCTTTCTTTTCCTTTTCTTCCCGTTCACGTGGATCCGTAAACAGGTCGAACTGCTCAAATACTTCCTTCTTTTCCGATTCCGGAATCACCCGATTGGCAGTCACGTAAACACGACGAACCAGAAGCCGCGGATCCATGATGCGGTCGTACAGTTCCAGCGTCTTTTCCATGATCAGACGGGTGGAAGAGGTCTGTTTTCCCAGATTCACGGAACCGTGGGCATCTTTGGGCGTTTTTCTGCCGTATCGGTCCGTGGTGACTTCACCGGTGTACGCGCCCTCATTTTTCAGATTGTCGATGTCATAGCCCACATGCAGCACGATCTGGTCGCATACGAAACCCTTGTCCACCAGGTCCAGCACCAGAAGATCCGTCATTTCCTGCACGATGAGACGCGCCTGTTCCACGGTATAAGGATGCTGCAGCACCTGACCCGAGCCCACGCTGTTGTTTTCCGGCTTATAGGCTTTGATATCACTGATCTTACAGGGCTCATAGCCCCAGGCGTGATCGATCAGAAACTCGGCATTGACTCCGAACATACGGTAAAGCAGGTCCTCATTGTAAAATTCCGTGTCTTTACCGAGGGAACACCGCGCGATATCGCCCATGGTGTAGATTCCGGCCTGTTCCAGTTTCTTTGCGATGCCCGGACCAACTCGCCAGAAGGACGTCAGCGGCCGATGGTCCCATAGCTGTCTTCTGTAGCTCATTTGATCCAGTTCCGCAATGCGCCCACCGTCTGCATCCGCCGGCATGTGCTTGGCCACAATGTCCATGGCGATCTTCGCTAGATACAGATTCGTGCCGATACCCGCCGTCGCCGTGATACCGGTTTCTTTCAGCACATCCTTGATCATTTTCAGCGCCAGTTCTCGGGGTGTGAGATCATAGGTATGAAGATAATCTGTGGCATCGATGAACACCTCGTCCACGGAATAGACATGAATGTCCTCGGGCGCAATGTATTTCAGATAAACACTGTAAATTTTCGTGCTGATCCGCATGTATTCCGCCATGCGGGGCACAGCCACATGGTACGTGATCTTCAGCGAAGGGTCCGCATTCAGTTCATTGATGTCCGCGGATTCACCGGTAAATTTACTGCCGGGGGCCTTGATGAGACGCTCGGCATTGGCGTCACGAACTTTCTGCACGACCTCAAACAGGCGCGGACGTCCCGGAATGCCCCAGGTCTTCAGGGAAGGAGAGACCGCGAGGCAAATGGTCTTTTCCGTGCGGGAGGCATCGGCCACGACCAGATTGGTCGTCATGGGGTCCAAGCCGCGGGACATGCATTCCACGGAT
>JAZUFC010000136.1:0-6085 GCA_045640465.1 Lachnospiraceae bacterium
CAAGTTCTCCCGCCGTGCATACCGCAGAGTCAAGGACGGAACGACCGATATCAACACCTTCCTTTCCGAAAATCTTTCCGGTATCAAGGTGACTCAGATCTTCAACAACGAAGGCAAGAAGCTCCGCGAGTTTCAGGCGAAGAACAATTTCCTCCGGAAGGCGAGAAATCAGGAGATCTTCGTTTTCTCCTTCTTCCGTCCGGTCATTTACATGCTGTACATTTCTTCCGTGATGTGCCTGTTCTACCTCTGCGGCAAGGGCTATATCAGAGAGACCAGCTTCATGGGACAGACGATCACCTCAGGTGTTCTGGTATCGTTCTATATGTACATCAACCGTTTCTTCAACCCGATCCAGAATCTGGCGGATATGTTCAACCGTCTGCAGTCTGCGTTCGCTTCTGCGGAAAAGATCTTCACGATCATGGATATGGTTCCGGAGATCCAGGATGAGCCGGATGCGATCGAGCTTACGGATGTGAAGGGCGAGATCGAGTTTAAGCATGTCTGGTTTGCATACGAGGGTGAAGAGTGGATCTTAAAGGACGTTTCCTTCCACATTCTTCCGAAACAGACCGTTGCGTTTGTCGGTGCGACCGGCGCAGGCAAGACGACGATCCTCGGACTGGTATGCCGCAACTTCGATATTCAGAAGGGTCAGATCCTGATCGACGGCGTGGATATCAAACGCTACAAGGTACAGTCCCTGAGAAGCCATTTCGGCCAGATGCTGCAGGATGTGTTCCTGTTTGCGGGAACGATCCGTTCCAACATTGTCTTAAGAAACGACGAACTGACGGACGAACAGGTCATGGAGGCCTGCCGCTATGTCAATGCAGATCATTTCATCAACCGTCTGCCCGGCAGACTGGATGAAGAAGTGCGTGAGAGAGGCAACAACTTCTCTGCAGGTCAGAGACAGCTTCTGTCCTTTGCCCGTACGATCATTCACAAGCCCGAAGTCATGATCCTTGACGAGGCAACGGCAAACATCGATACAGAGACCGAACTGCTGATCCAGGATTCATTGGAGAAGATGATGAACGTCGGTACGATGCTGATGGTGGCGCACCGTCTTTCCACGATCCAGCATTCGGATAAGATCATCGTGATCGACCACGGCGTTGTGATCGAAGAGGGCAACCACTTCGAACTTCTGGAGAAGCGCGGCCATTACTATGAACTTTACAAACTGCAGTATGCCGAGGATGCAAAGAAGAACCCTGCGCTTCAGTAAAATGCAGACACACATGAAAACAGGGAGACTGCCGTGTGATCGCGGCAGTCTCTGCTGTTAACGGCACTTTGGTGAAAGAAGAGAAGAGGCATCCATGCAGAAAAGAAATTATGTGTTTATAGATCTCTTGAGAGGCATCTGCTTTCTGGCGGTCTTTCTGTGTCATTTTGTGACCGCTGCATCGCCCCTGGGGCTGACTCTGCTTGCCGGTCCGGGGCTTACGAATGTGACGGAGGATATTCTGGGCGGTTCGGGGATCGCGGTCTGCGTGTTTTTTATGGTCTCCGGTTTCTGCCTGATGCAGAAGGAAGGAAAGGTCGATCTCCGTATATTTTACGGAAAACGTTTTCTGAGACTCCTTCTTCCGCTGTATTTTGTACTGGCGGGCTTTCTGTTTCTGTCTCTTGTTTCCGGACACGGATCATCGGAGGTGATCGCCCCGGATGCACCGTGGTATCTTGTTTTTCGCAGTCTGCTCGGACTTGACGGCCTGTATCATGTCTGGGGACATCAGACGTTTACGCTTGTATATGCCGGAGAATGGTTCATCGGCATTCTGACTGCGCTGTATCTGATCGCACCGCTTCTGATCCGCTGCATGCAGAAGAGGAGTCATCTGATGATGGGCATACTGACTCTTCTGACGGTGCTCCTGTTTGTGATGCGTCCGTTCGGAGAAGTGAATGCAGCGCTTCTTTTCCCGAATCTGTTTCTGTTTGTACTCGGCATGTATCTGTCCGTGCATTTTGATAGGATCCGGCTGATCCATGCACTCCCGGTATTTTCCGGCGGACTTTTTTTCCTGGTGCTGGCATGCATTCAGGTATCACGCGGGGATCCGCAGTATTTTGTAAGGCTTCCGAAGGTCATGTTCCTCGGCATGTCCGTATTCGTTCTGTTCCTTCTTACGGAAAAGAGGCTTTCCGGACGGAAAAAGCTTGCAAAGCGTTTGAAACCGGTCCGGACTTACAGCTATGAATTTTTCCTCCTGCATCACGGGATACTGAACCGGGTGATCGTATTTTTTGCAGACCGGTCCGGCGGGGTACTGAATGCGGGCGGGATCCTGATCTCACTGTTCCTGTCGTTTGCGATTACTGCATCCGGCGCGGTCGTACTGCATATACTCTGCAGTTTTACGGAAAAACTGCTGTTCAGGAGAAGAAAAAGCTGACACAGAAAAAACGAAAGAGACGGTCTCAAGGCGAATAACGCTGAGAGACCGTCTCTTTCGTTTTGATATTTTTTCCGGTTATTTCAGATCCGTTTTCCGGATGAAAAGAATACCTAAGCAGTTTTCTCCGCAGTGAGAGGATATCGTGCAGCCGGCTCGTGTGATATGCACTTCTTTGAAAGGGACACAGGAAAGTGCCGTCTGTATGCAGGCCTCGATCACATCTTCGCCTAAGCCGGAATGAGTAATGAATACATGATCGGTCACGATATCGTCCGGGTCGCTTAAGCGGCTTTCAATGTACTGTTTCAGGACGGGAAGCAGTTTGCCTCTGAACTTTCTCTCCATGCCCATCGTTCCGTTTTTAACGGCGATGCAGGGCTTGATGTGCAGAAGGTTTGCACCGAGTGCCTCGACCATGCTGCAGCGTCCGCCCTTGACCATATAGGTCAGAGTATCGAGAACAAAGGAGGCATCCACGCGGGAAGCGGTCTCCCGGCAGATCTCTGCGATCCGTTCGGCCGGTTCTCCTTTTTCGATCAGCTCTGCCGCAAGAACGACTAAAAGTCCGCCGCCGGTTGAAAGGTTCCGGGTATCGACAACATAGACATTGTCGAACTCAGACGCTGCCAGGCAGGCATTCTGATAAGTGGAGGACATTTCGGAGCTGATCGTGAAATGAAGGACCGCATTTCCGTCCTTTGCGTACTGAGCAAAGAAATCCGTATAGTCCGCAATATTCACGGCAGCGGTCTTGGGAAGCTTTCCGGTCCGCTGAACATAAGCAAATACATCGTCCGGTCCCACGTCCACGCCGTCTTTTAAGGTCTCGCCGCCGAGATCCACAAAAAGCGGCGCGATCTTTAAGCCATAGCGTTCGATCAGTTCCGGGCTGAGATCGGTGGTGCTGTCACTTGTGAGTATGATATTCTGCATGCTTTCTCCTTTATCGGTGATCTTCACGTCCGAAGCGGATCTCCGGGCGGTAGAATTCAAAAATACAGCTGTCATTGTCTTTTTCAGATGAAGCGTCATGCGGCGTCCATGCAAAAAGCATGACACCGTTTTTCCGGTCCTTCAGAACGGATGCCGGACGTTTTCCGATGCAGTAGGCATTGAAGTCCGGGCGGGTCAGCACATTGAAATAACAGTGAGAGAGCGCTGCCGCGACAGGCTTTTTAAAACGGGGAAGATAATCCTCAACGGGAGATGCCAGCTGACCTCTGACGATATCCGGCGCATTTTTGCGGAACCAGTTGACGATAAACGGATTGAAGGATTCGATGCAGAAGACGCCTTTATAAGTCCTGAGGATCTGAAGTGTCTTTTCGCAGAGTTCATTGTTTCTCGGACCGTCCTTCAGTTCCACGATCAGCGGACCGCCGCCCGAAAAGGCATGAAGTACGTCTGTAAAGAGCGGGATGGTCTCTTTGGTGCCGCACAGGGACATTTTGTGCAGCTCTTCGTAGGTGAAGGCATCGACCCGTCCGTGCACGCTGCAGACACGGTCCAGCGTATCATCGTGGAAAACGACGACCTGTCCGTCTTTAGAGAGCTGCACGTCCAGTTCTGCGCCGTAGCCTGCCTCTTTCGCCGCTCTGAAGGCCGCGATCGAGTTTTCGGGGATCATTTTATCTCTGGTGTGAAGGCCTCTGTGCGCATAGTTCCAGCCGATGAACTGTTCTTTCTGTTCTTTTGATAATCTGCCTTTCGACATTATTTCGCCTTTCCGGACAATACTGATAGTAAATACAGAACAGAATTATCATAACACAAAATGCGGGAAAAAGGAAGCGCGGCCGCGATTTCAGTTTGAACTTTCAGCCGGCTTCTGCTATGATGTAGACAGTTTTACAATTATGCAGACAGGAAGTATTCTGACCATGAAATTATCTGACATTCTGATCGTATCCGATTTTGATTTTACACTGACCGGCGAAGGCCACCGCGTACCGGAGAAGAACAAAGACGCGATCCGCGCATTTATTGAAAAAGGCGGACATTTCTGCATCGGCAGCGGCAGAAACAAAAACCAGCTGAAAGGAACCAACGATCCCGTACCGGTGAACGCGCCGTGCCTTGTATCGAACGGCTCTGTCCTGTATGATTTTGAAAAGGAAGAGCCTGTCTTTATGGCCGAATTTTCCGACGAAGAAGCGGAAGCGATCGTACAGATCACGGATCTGATGCCCGAAAAAGTGATGATGTTTCTGGAGAACGGTTTTGAGACCTATATTCCGAAGGAGGTCATCGACCGCACGGGCGAGACGAAATGGGCGCCGAAAGGCGGCGGAAAGGGAAGATCCGGCAAGGAAACGCAGGCGGAGCCTCCGAAGATCCTTCCGGTAAGAGAGATCCCGAGACCCTGGACAAAGATCACATACGCAGGCGATGTGGAAGATATAGAGATCCTGAAAAAGCTGTGCGAAGAAAGAAAGATCTTCGGTTACGGCTCTATGCCGCAGCTGCATGAAGTGCAGCCCTTCGGCATCAACAAGGGAACCTCGGCCAGGAAGCTCTGTGATATGCTGGGCCTGAGCACGCTGGTGTGCGTCGGAGACGCCATGAACGATCTGCCCATGCTTCAGGCTGCGGACTATGCCTTCATTCCGGAGAATGCCGCAGAAGAGCTTCACATGATGGGCTTCCGGGAATGCTGCCACTGTGAAGAGGGCGCGATCGCCGATGTCATCCGCATATTGACGGAAATTTGTAAAAAACAGTAAAAGGGACTGTGTATATCTCCCAATCTCGTTTTACGGGTGATTTAGCTGTTGTCAGGAGCGGGGGATGGTGTTATATTAAGAGTAGTAAGTGTTTACGGAAGGAGTGCGGGCATGAAACTTCTTGAAGAACGTATATTAAAAGACGGAATCGGGATCGGAAGCGAGATCATCAATGTCGATTCATTCCTGAATCATCAGGTGGATGCGGCGCTTACAGATGAGATCGGTGAGGAATTTGCACGCCTGTTTGAAGACAGCGGCGCCACCAAGATCCTGACGGTGGAAGCCTCCGGTATTCCCGCAGCATACGCGACCGCGCGGGCGATGGGAAATCTTCCCATGGTCTTTGCAAAAAAGGCGGCTCCGAACACCATGCTGGATGACAAGTATTCGGCTCCGGTACGCTCCTTCACGAAGGGAACGCTTTCCACAGTTCTGGTATCCAAAAAATATCTGAAGCCCGGAGACAAGGTCCTGATCATTGATGATTTCCTTGCCACGGGAGAAGCCGGCATCGGCCTTCTGGATCTGATCCGTCAGGCGGGAGCAAAATGTGTCGGCTTCGGTGCTGTCATCGAAAAAGAATGGCAGAAGGGCGGTGAGCGGCTCAAGGAGCTCGGCTACACCGTTAAATCATTAGCGGTTATCGCGTCCATTGAGGACGGTAACATAGTATTCAAATCCTGACCTCGCAAGATGCCTGATCCGGAGGAAAACAAACAAGAAAAGGAGAGATTATGAAAAAAGCACTTGCATTAGTACTTGCACTTGTCATGGTATTCGGTCTGATGGCCTGCACCGCACCCGCAGCTGATACCGGCAAAGAAGACACTGCCAAGGAAGACACTGCGTCCAAGGACGAAGCTGAAGAAGCAGGACCCGCTGAAGAAGCAGCTGATGATACTGTCTATAAGGTCGGTATGGTCTGCATCGGCGACGAGAACGAAG
>JAZUFC010000137.1:0-5627 GCA_045640465.1 Lachnospiraceae bacterium
GTGGCGACCTGCGCCCGATTCAAAATCTCGCGCCTGACCGCGGTAAAGGCGTTTGAAACGATCCAGTCATGCATCAGCACGTCGTGCGCGGAGGGTGCATGGCGCATATCCACCAGAAGAAAAACGCATTTCAGCATGGCCGAACCCGAAAGATACTTTTCGATCACGCGGCCCCATTTCGCACGCGTCTCGACCGAAACCTTCGCATAGCCGTAACCGGGAAGATCCACGTAGTAGAAGGCTTCGTTCACAAGGTAGAAATTGATCGTCTGGGTCTTTCCGGGCGCCGATGACGTTCTTGCAAAGGACTTCCGATTCAGAAGGGCATTGATCAGAGAGGATTTTCCGACATTGGATTTCCCGGCAAACGCAAATTCCGGAAGTGTATTCTCCGGAAGCTTACTGCTGATTCCGATCACGGTCTCCAGACTGACCGATCTATTGACCATCATGATGTTCTTATCCTTTCAGCTGTGCGCGCCGGGGTTTGATCACGGGGCTGCCGGTACCGAGCACCATATCCTTCGTGATCTCACAGCTTCCGGCATCCTCATCGGACGGAAGCTCGTACATGACATTCTGCATGACACGTTCCAGAATCGCGCGAAGTCCTCTTGCACCGGTGCCGAGATCTTTGGCTTCCTGCGCAACAGCCTCCAGCGCGTCATCATCAAACAGGAGCTGCACTTCATCCATATCAAAGAGTGCCTGATACTGCTTCACGAGCGCATTCTTCGGCTCTTTCAGGATCCTGAGAAGTGCAGGCACATCCAGAAGATCCAGGCTCACCGTGACCGGCACGCGGCCGATGAGTTCGGGGATCAGACCGAACTTCACCAGATCCTGCGGCTGTACCTTTTTCAGAAGCGAGCTGATATCCATCTCGTTTTTGTTGACCACAGTCGAGTTGAAGCCGATGGAACCGGAGTCCATTCTGGACTGAACGATCTTTTCCAAACCGTCAAACGCACCGCCTACAATAAACAGAATGTTGGTGGTATTGATGGGAATGCACTCCTGCTGCGGATGCTTTCTGCCGCCCTGAGGCGGTACCTGTGCCAGTGTTCCCTCGATGATCTTCAGAAGCGCCTGCTGAACGCCTTCGCCGGATACATCGCGGGTAATGGAGACATTCTCGCCCTTTTTGGAGATCTTGTCGATCTCATCGATATAGATAATGCCCATTTCAGCACGCGGAATATCATAATCCGCTGCCTGAATGAGTTTCAGAAGGATCGTTTCCACGTCTTCGCCGACGTAGCCGGCCTCTGTCAGAGAGGTGGCATCAGCAATGGCAAAGGGGACATTCAGAAGCTTTGCAAGCGTCTGCGCAAGATAGGTCTTGCCTGAACCGGTCGGACCGATCAGAAGCACATTGCTCTTCTGGATCTCTACGGAATCAGAGGAAGCTTTGCGCATCACGCGCTTGTAATGATTGTAGACAGCCACCGAAAGAGCCTTCTTCGCCTCATCCTGACCGATCACATATTCATCCAGCTTTTCCTTGATCTCGCGGGGTTTCAGAAGATTGATCCCGTTCAGAGATGCCGCATTCTGATCTTCAAGCTCTTCCACAAGGATCTCGCTGCACAGATTTACACATTCATCACAGATGAAGATGCCCCGGTCCAGACCGGCGATCAGCTTTTTGACCTGACCGTTCGGCTTGCCGCAGAAGGAGCAGACGAATCTTTCCTGTTGTTTTGCCATTCTTTCTCCTTATATGTCTGAATACAACGTGAGCCCTATCCACGCAGCATATCCGCATACTGTGTCCAGGGCTCACAAACACCGGTACTTTTACGCACCGTTTCCGTTATCAGTGATTTTTGATGATCTCGTCGATCAGGCCGTAAGCCTTTGCTTCTTCGGCAGTCATCCAGTTGTCACGGTCGGTATCCTTCTGAATGGTCTCCAGATCCTGACCGGTAAACTCGGAAAGCATACCGTTCATTTTCTCACGGATCTTCAGGATGTGACGGGCAGCGATCTCGATCTCCGTTGCCTGACCCTGTGCACCGCCAAGAGGCTGATGGATCAGGATCTCGGAATTCGGAAGCGCATATCTCTTGCCTTTGGTACCGCCTGCTAAAAGGAACGCACCCATGGAGGCTGCCATACCGACACAGATCGTAGAGACGTCACACTTGATATACTGCATGGTATCGTAGATCGCCATGCCCGCGGAAATGGAACCGCCCGGGCTGTTGATATACAAACTGATATCCTTGGACGGATCTTCCGACTCTAAGAATAAAAGCTGTGCCACTACAAGACCGGCTGTATAATCATTTACTTCTTCCCCGAGAAAAATGATTCTTTCCTTCAGAAGCCGGGAATAAATATCAAACGCTCTTTCTCCTCTGTTTGTTTCCTCAATAACTGTTGGAACTAACGGCATGTTTTTCCTCCTGTCGCAAATGTTATTCTGTAATAACTGCGATCGCTTTGCGGATTCTCAGGTCTGCCTTGAGGCTTTCTTTGTCCGCATCAGTCATCAGGGTCTCTACCTGAGAGAATTCCATCTTGTACTGATCGGCGATCTTTTCCATTTCTTCCTTCACATCGTCTTCGGTCACTTCGACCGCTTCCTTATCGGCAATGGCTTCCAGAACAAGAGAATTCTCGATTCTGGTCTTTGCCTGCTCCTTGAAGCTGTCCTGAAGCTGTTCGGCGGTCTGACCCGTAAACTTCATGTACATATCCATGGAAAGGCCCTGCATTTCAAGACGCTGTGCATATTCGTTGACCATCTGACGTGCCTGGAAATCCACCATCTGTTCCGGGATATCCATAGTCGCGTTTTCAACGGCCTTCTTGATGATCTCTTCCTGACGTGCATTGTCAAGACCGGTCTGCTTGTCAGCTGCAAGCTTCTTCTTCAGATCTTCCTTGTATTCGTCAAGAGTATCGAAATCGGATACTTCTTCAGCGAACTCATCGTTCAGCTCCGGAAGTTCTTTCGCCTTGATGCCGTTTACCTTTACTTCGAACATTGCGGGCTTGCCCTTCAGTTCTTCTGCATGATACTCTTCGGGGAAGGTCACGTTGATCTGGCATTCGTCGCCGATATTCTTTCCGATCAGCTGATCTTCAAAGGTATCGATGAAGGAATGAGAACCGATGGTCAGGTCATGTCCCTGAGCCTCGCCGCCTTCAAATGCTTCGCCGTCGCAGAAGCCCTTATAGTCGATATTGACGATATCGCCGTCCTGAACGGGTCTGTCTTCCACAGTGATGGTACGGCTGTTCTGTTCCTGAACGCGCTTTAATTCAGCAGCAAGATCCTCTTCGGTCACTTCTGCGGTCTTCTTTTCGATATCAAAGCCCTTGTACTGGCCGAGTTCGACTGACGGCTTTAATGCTACTTCTGCAGTGAAGATGAAAGATTTGCCTTTTTCGATCTGAACAACGTCGATATCGGGCTGGGAAACGACCTGAAGGTCCTTTGCTTCCTCTTCTTCCATAGCCTTGTCATAAGCTTCGGGGATCAGAATATTTGCTGCATCTTCATAGAAAACGCCGGGTCCGTAGATCTTTTCCACGATCGCTCTGGGTGCTTTGCCCTTGCGGAAGCCCTGAACGGAGATCTGATTCTTATTCTTCAGATAAGCTTTATTGACCGCATTCTCAAACTCTTCAGCCGGGACCTCGATGGTCAGCTTTGCCATGTTGTGTTCTAACTTTTCAACTTTTAAACTCATTTTAACTCTCCTATTCCGTCAGGCTTTCACCCGATATATTCGTCAAACTGTAATATTATACCAACAGAAATGCCTGATGTCAAGGCGTACACTCTCTCCAGTCTGAAGAATCCCTGCATTTTCAGCCGTCTGCATTTCATTCCTTCCGCAGCAGATGTCCTCATTGCCGCGTTCAGGCGCCCTTCTGTTCCTTTCTTGCACGCAGAAGCTCTTCTTCGAGCGCACCGATGAACTCCGACTCCTGAAGTTTTCTCACGATCTCGCCCTTACGTATCAGGACACCTTCGCCCTTTCCGCCGGCGATCCCGAAATCCGCCTCTTTCGCTTCTCCGGGGCCGTTCACCACGCAACCCATGACAGCGACCTTCAGCTTCAGATCATCATACTTCTGCACCAGATTCTCGACCTGATTGGCCAGACCGATCAGATCGATCTGTGTTCTTCCGCAGGTCGGACAGGAAACGACCTCCACGCCGCCCTCTCTCATTTTCAGCGTCCTGAGAAGGATCTTTGCGGACTTGATCTCCTCGACCGGGTCCGCCGAAAGGGAAACGCGCACCGTATCGCCGATGCCCTGTGAAAGGATCATCGCAAGACCTGCCGCCGATTTGATGTTTCCGGAAAGAAGCGTTCCGGCTTCGGTGATGCCGACATGCAGCGGATAGGGACAGATCTTTGCGATCTGCTCGTGTGCCCGCACGCACATCATCACGTCGGAGGATTTGATGCTCACCACCAGCTCATCATAGCCGAGATCTTCAATGATATGCACCTTGTCCATGGCGGATTCCACAAGTCCTTCCGCCGTGACACCGCCGTATTTTGAAAGGATCTCCTTTTCAAGAGAACCCGAATTCACGCCCACACGGATCGGAATGTGTCTTTCCTTCGCGCAGTCCACGACTGCACGGATCTTATCGATGCTTCCGATATTTCCCGGATTGATGCGGATCTTGTCCGCGCCGTTTTCCATGGCCATGATCGCCATACGGTAATCAAAATGAATGTCCGCGACAAGCGGTATATGGATCCTTTTTCTGATCTCGCCGATCGCCCTGCAGGCTTCCTCCGTAGGAGCCGTGCAGCGGATGATCTCACATCCCGCGGCTTCCAGTTTTAAGATCTGCGCGACGGTCGCATCCACATCCTCTGTCTTCGTATTGGTCATTGACTGGATCAGCACGGGATTGCCGTGCCCGATCACACGGTCTCTGATCCGCACTTCCTTTGTATGATCTCTGTACATAATCGGTATCCTTATATACTCCCTCAGAAAAAGACCTTTCTGACATCATTGAACAAAACGACGACCATCAGGATCACCAGCAGAATAAAGCCAGCGATCGTGACAATGCCTTCCGCCTTCTTCGGGACCGGATGTCCGGTGAAGGCCTCGACCAGAAGGAACAAAAGCCTGCCGCCATCCATGGCCGGAATCGGCAGAAGGTTCATAACACCCAGGTTTGCGGAGATCAGAACGGAGAAGCTGATCAGATTGACCAGAACCCAGTAGGCGGTCACAAAGAAGTTCTCGTTCTTTGTGTCCTCCTCCACCTCCTCCACAATATCGTTCACCATGCCCGCCATGCCGACAGGACCGGAAAGATCGTCCAGTGAGAAATGTCCGGAAAGCATCATGCCGAGTGATTTGATCACAACGGACGTATTGTAGGAGAACTCATACCAGCCGTATTTGAATACCTGCAGCGCATTCAGTTCCTGACGCGCATCGGAAGCAATGCCGATCAGATACCGGTCCTCTTCCTCACTGTATTTCGGTGTAAGGACCGTCGTCATCTTTTCACCGTCCCGTCTGTAGACGATCTCCAGCTCCTCACCCGCATGAAGCGCCATAAAGAGCGTGATATCCTTGAAAAGATGCATGGACTTTCCGTTGATCTTCAGGACCTCGTCTCCCGGAAG
>JAZUFC010000138.1:0-4570 GCA_045640465.1 Lachnospiraceae bacterium
AAAAAGAGGCACAGAGTGCCAAAATGAAGCTGAATATGAAACATGAATTCAGAAAAGCCGTCCGCCGTACTGAAAAAAGCGCATAAATATAAGCAAAACATTTCTGTGCAGAAGTTTTGCCAACGTTTACTTGACAGTAACCTTCTGCTCTCCGGGAGTTGCAAAAACGGCAGGAAAAGGTTATTATGAAAACATCCGCAGGGGTTTGACTGCTCGGCATCGCAGAAGCACAGCACACAAAACGGTGCGGCATCAACGTCGGAGACCGGAAACCTTTTGACTCCGGCATCATATTATCAGGAGGTCAGAATATGAGACAGTTTCAGGGATTTCAGAAGGGTGTCAATTTAGGCGGCTGGATCTCACAGTTCGCAGAATATGACCATGCACATTTCCAAAGCTTTATCACCGAGGACGATATTTCTTACATTGCCTCTCTCGGTTTCGATCACATCCGCGTACCGGTGGACTATAATGTTCTGGAGGACGAGGACGGCAATTCACTGGAGACCGGTTTCGGCTATCTGAAGAACTGCTTCTCCTGGTGCCGGAAATACGGTCTTCACATGCTGATCGACCTTCACGAATGTTACGGCTATTCCTTCGACCCGCTGAAGAAAGATATGGACCGTAAGAAATTCTTCTATGATGAGGCTCTGCAGACCCGTTTTCTGAACCTTTGGAAAAAGATCGCGGAATGCTTTAAAGATTATCCGGATGAAGTCGCCTTCGAACCGCTGAACGAGGTCGTTCTCTATGAAGTGGCGGACGCATGGAATTCACTGGTCAGAAAATATATCGAAACCATCCGCTCAATCGCACCGGAGACGCAGATCGTGGTCGGCGGCGTTCTTTATAACAACGTCCTTACCGTTCAGCTTCTGGATCCGCCTTATGACGACCGCATCATCTACAATTTCCACTGCTACGAGCCGACGATCTTCACGCATCAGGGCGCTTACTGGATGGAACAGTTCCCGTCCGACTACCGGATCACCTATCCGCAGCCTGTCGATGTCTACCGCAAAGAGACCGTTCGCATCTTAAATGAAAACCAGGGCACGCTCTTCCTTGACGATGTAAAGGAAATGGGCCCCGGTTATTTCGAGATCATTTTTGACAGTGCGCTGAAGGCGGCACAGAAATATGATGTTCCGCTCTACTGCGGTGAATACGGCGTGATCGATCTTGCAGACAATCCGTCCAAGATCCGCTGGCTGAAAGATATTCACTCAGCTTTTGAAAAATACAGCATCGGACATGCGCTCTGGAATTACAAGGAAAAGGATTTCGGCCTTGTAGACGAACGTTTCAAAGAGATCAAGGATGATTTCATCGCAATTGTTTAAACACACCGGCTTCAGAAGCCGCTGCCGTATGCTCTGCCGCGTGTTCCAAAAGGACATGGAGCAGAACCTGCCCGCAGGGTATATCATGCGGAATGTACTGTACAACAAATCGAGAGGAGGAGCCAGGCTCCTCCTCTCGATCTATTCTTACTCACTATCCGGATTCACATGCACCATGATATGCTTTACGACCGGATATCTTTCCTCGATCAGATCATGTACTCTCTCCGCGACACGATGCGCTTCCGTGAGGGTGATGTTTCCGTCCTCACGGATCTCCAGATCCACATAATAACGGTTTCCGAAGGCTCTTACCTGCAGCATATCGATCCCGAGAATACCCGGAACAGAACAGACGCAGTCCCTCAGCTCCTGCAGAAAATCATCATCGCAGGAACGGTCCGTCATCTGACTGATTGCTTCCCGGAATACCAGATAGGAAGTTCTGATGATGAACAGACAGACGACCAGACTGGCGATCAGATCACCCGCCGGGAAGCCGCATCTTGCCGCAACAATACCGATCAGCGCTCCTGCGGTGGAGATCACATCCGCACGGTGATCCCAGGCGGAAGCGCGCAGGGAAACTGAATTGATCTTATCGGCAGCTCCCTTCGTGTACCAGAACATGATCTCCTTTGTGACCATGGAAATGACTGCCGCCGCGATGGAAAGAACGCCGGGCAGGACTGCCGTTTTATACTTTCCGCTCGTCAGATCCTCGATCGCAGTATGTCCGACAAAGATGCCGGTCACAAACAGGATCACGGCAAGCACGATCGTCGTGACACTTTCAAAACGCTCATGCCCGTAGGGATGCTCCCGGTCTGCCTTCTTTCCGGCGATCTTTGCGCCGATGATCACGATGATCCCGCAGATCACATCGAACGCAGAGTTGATTCCGTCACTGACAAGCGCCTTGGAATGCGCTGCGATACCGCCCGTAAGCTTCAAAAGACAAAGCCCCAGGTTCAGAATAATGCAGACGTTTGCCACATGCGTTGCAATTTTTGTATATTCTTCATTGATCTCTTTGATTTCCGTTGAGCTCATGTTTCTGTTTATTTCAATCCTTACTTCATGTTTATAAATATCAGACCGATGATGCAGATCGCAATACCGACCAGTTTGTTCCATGTAACCGGCTCTTTGTACAGAAGTGCGCCGACAGCGATCAGCACGATCGCAAGAAACGCGCTCTGGACGATATTTCCGGTGCTGACCTGCCAGCCGGCCTGATAAGCATAGATCCAGCCGACCTCCAGTCCGACGATCACAAGACCGAGTACGAACGGCGCCCAGTTCATCTGCGTAAACTGTTTGAATATATTCTCACCGGGACGCAGTACAAAATGGAGGACCGCAGCAAACAGGGCCCCCACAAGATAAGTGATCGTCAGGGAAGCAAAGGGGCTGACCTTTTCGGGAACGCCTTTTGCGCAGATCTGATAAACAGTATTGGATACAATGACCAGTGCGACCGGCCAGATATAACTCAGCATTTTTTCCTCCGTACAGGACCGTCATCTGCTTATTTGATCCACCATTCAGGGGTGATCTCACCGAGCGTGATCGTTTTCCCTGTTGTATAATCGAGCATGATCTCAATGTCCTGATATCTGCCGGGCATGAGCTGCACCATCAGTTCGCGGCAGGCGCCGCAGGGTGCGCCGCAGCTTCCGTCCGGAAGGATCGCAAGCACCTTGTCGATCTCCTGCTCCCCGTTTGTGATCATATTGAAGATCGCATTTCTTTCGGCACAGATACCGAGCGTCGAACAGGTATCGATACAGACGCCTTTATAGATCTTTCCTGATTTTGAAAGAACCGCTGCCGCAACCTCGCCTGCCGTTACATAATCTGAGATCGTACGCGCATTCAGTACCGATTTTGCAGCTTCATACATTTCATTCCATACTTTATCCATGTTATTGCAATCCTTTCTTCTGTATCTGCAGGCAGACTGCTTTTCTGCCGCCGTCTGTCTTTCACCTCACGATTCCGTTACTCCGCTTCTGTTTCCTTTGCCGTTTCTTCCAGAATGGCAAGTCCCTTCTGCATATCCTGTCCCAGGATCTCCTGTGTCTTTTCGAAATTGTACTTCTCGTGCAGCTTGTCATGTACCTTCAGGAACAGTTCTTTTCCGTACTTTCTGACAAACATCGCCTGCGCTTTCGCCGCAGCCGCGCCGTCATTTCCGTCCTGATAGAAGCCCTTTCTGCAGGTTTCCAGCTCCTCACACAGATAGCAGCCTTCCAGATTTCTTTCAGCTGCGCATTCGATGTTCGGACACTTTCCTTTTTCGTACAGCGTTCCGAAAGAGCAGCAATTGAAAACGGATCTGCATCCGCCGCACCACTGCCCCAGGAAGCAGTGATTGCAGGAAAAGCCGCAGACTGCGACCGGATCGACGCCCTTTCTTGCCCTGCGGACGATCTCTGCTTTACAGATATCCCCTTCCGCCATGCGCTTTTCTTTTTCTTCGCCGTCGGCCGAGAGATCCTTTCTGTAGACTCTTGAATCCTCGCCTTCAATATCCTTCTCTATCCGGAAAAATTCATATCCGTACTTTTCATAAAGACCGGTATGACCGGTAGAGATATAGACCGCTTCTTTTCCCATAGTCGAAGCAATGCACTCGATATGATGAAGCAGCTTCCCCATATACCGGTTCCCCCTGTATTCCGGGAACGTATAGACAAAACCGACCCAGGGCGTCAGTTCCGTGGGCTGGATATCGTCAAACATGGCATAAGTGCAGTAGGAGACCAGTCTGTCTCCGTCGGTAAGCATAAAGACAAGCGCATTCTCACCGACCATTTCCTGCAGTCTGTTTTCACGCAATAACTCCGCCAGATATTTCCCGGCACCCCAGTCCGATCTCTCTATCTCATTCAGCCAGTGTTCCCGGTCTTCAGACGTAAAATATTCAATAATATCCATTTTGTCTCACTCCGCTTTCACGATACTGTCTGCCAGTCAGAAAAAGCTTAACCGGTACGTTTTACTGATCCGGACAGCCTTTGCAAACGACCATCCGGCCGCATTTATGATTATACGGATCATCAAGACCGTATGTCAAGCGTTTTCACGGGTTACTGTCAAGTAAACGTTGGCAAAACTTCTGCACAGAAATGTTTTGCTTATATTTATGCGCTTTTTTCAGTACGGCGGACGGCTTTTCTGAATTCATGTTTCATATTCAGCTTCATTTTGGCACT
>JAZUFC010000139.1:0-6532 GCA_045640465.1 Lachnospiraceae bacterium
GCATCTGGTCGCATCGATCGGGATCTCGGATTTGCAGAAAGGACAGATCTTGGTCGTCGGAGCTTTAGGTGCCTCTTCTTCCTTCTTCTGAAGCTTCTTTTCCGCCTCACGGACCTTATTCATGCCCTTCACGAACAGGAAAACGATAAATGCCATGATCAGGAAATTGATCAGTGCGGAAAGGAATGCGCCGATATAGATATAGGATGCGGTCTCCACGCCGTCAACGATCTGCGTACCGACCTTGATCTTCAGAATATTGTTCAGGTCCACACCGCCGGAGATCAGCGCGATCAAAGGATTTACGATCTTTTCCATGAAGCTGTTCACGACTGCGGTGAACGCTGCACCGATGATCATACCGATAGCCATGTCGATGACATTGCCCTTTAATGCAAACTCTTTAAACTCTTTTACAAATTTCTTCATTTTTCTTTTTTCCGCGAATATCCGCGCCCTGCTCCTTTTTGCAGGCCTCCTTTCATCCGGTCGAACCGGACGGAGATCAACCTGTTCTCCGTTCCTGTTCTGATTGACTGCTCACTTACTGTCCTGAGCATCCGACAGGACATTACTCCTGTCATCTCCTAATATCCCATAAATCGAGGATTTTTTCAATATGTTTTTCAATATATTTGATGCGGCGGCTTCGGACATAAATTTCCCGGGCCTGTGCTTTGAAAGCATCTAAGCCCGGGAATCATCAATTCATCCGCTTTTCGGAGGAACGGGATCATTTACTCTTCCCCTTCATACTCCGTATACGTAAACAAGCACGCAATGGCATCTTCAGGTGAATGCGTCCATGCCGTTCCTTCCGCAGGAAGAAGGTAATAGTACTTGTACCATTTTCCGTTTGTCTCCCAGCAGAAACGCCGGTTCAGGTTGTCATGATACACTTCATTCCGGTATTCGATCTGTGCGTTCCATCCGAAATTAAACATGATCACTCCGGAATCGTCGTAATACACGCCGAGCTCGCAGATCAGTATACCGTTTGAAACTATTGGAAATACCTGACTTTCGGCTTCTGTGGAAACAATATCCGGATACCGTTTTACATAGTTTCCGTCTTTATCCAGAATATAGTGAACGACCGGTTTCATTGCAGCAACCGTATCCCCGTAATGAATATCCTGAGGCAGTGCCATTAGAATACCGGTAATACCGCGTGAAACATAATCCGCATTGTCCAGTATTGCCTGCACAAATTCAGGATTCGGCTCTTCATATTCGATTCCCATCATGAAATCATAAGGTTCGGCAGGTTCAGTTTCCTCCTCTTCCGTCTCGATATACGGCGGCTGCATCGGATCATAGCCTGCTGCGACCATTTCTTTGTAATCCTCGATCTCCTTTTCACTGCCGATCGGAATCGAATCCGGCGATCTGTGGTTCATGATAAACATCACGGCCTTTTTACCCACCTCTTTTATATCATTCAGATCTTTTTCGATATTCTGCAGATCAGCAGTTCCGCAAGCCGAAAATGAAAGAAGAATAATCAATAATAGAACAGCACAGATTTTTTTCACAGTCGTTACCTCCATATTACTGAATGTTGATCATTTATCTAAATTATATATATATATATATTAAACCCGTCAAGCCTTTTTGTGCAATATTTACATGGTCATTTTGAAAATCAGCCGTCACATTGTGCGTTTTCCCGTTTTTCCGGTCATTTTAACCGCAGCTGTATTTGAGCAAAACAAAAGAGACCGGCAGAAACCAGTCTCTATGTCGATCGGGATACAGCCTTCCGACAGGCTGATATATTTATCTGCAAATACTTATGATCCGTTCTTCAGCTCAGTATGCCGTTCGTCTTTGTGACTGCGCGTTCGATGCTGTCTTTGGAGTTTTTCCACGGCGCATCCTTGTAGCGGTAGTCGAATTTGTCGGTGAACCAGTCGAGGTCGTCGGCCACCCGCTGCAGATTGTCCGTATACAGGGACAGGGTCAGTTCGTAGAACTGATTCAGTTCGTCCTGCTTCAGGATCTCCTGCGCTTTTTCGATCAGCATGCCGGTATGCTCCTGACAGAAGCCTTTGCAGGACTCATATTTCTTCCGGAACTCCGGATCCTTTTTGTAGAGCCGCAGGACCGTATCGATATAATGCGGGAAGGTGATCCGGATCCTGTTGCAGATATAGCAGTCATTCAGTTTTTTCTTTGTCCATGCGACGACAGGAGCCTCTTCAGGCTTCTTCAGAAGACTCTTCGCCTTGATCGGTTTTCCGGAAAACGCAAGCGCCTCCTTCTTCTGACGGTCAAGATGCGTCTTCAGGATCAGCGCCAGTCCGAGACGGTTCTTCTGCACGGCGAGCATACGCATGTGCGGCGTGCAGAAACCGAGTTCGTCTGTCTCCATGCGGATATCATCCTCCATGTAGGACGGTCCCATCATAAAATCGATGGAGTCATCCTCCAGCTTTTTATACATGGTGCAGACAGGGCATTCGCTTTCCGCGTCAAAAGCTTCGTTGACAGGTATGGTATACAGTTTTTCAGCCATATTTCGTTCTCCTATACGATGCGTTTGAATTTCTTTTCCAGTTCTTTTTTCGTCATGCTGATCATCGTCGGTCTGCCGTGCGGACAGGCGTAGGGATTCTCCAGCGTAAAAAGCTCCCGGATCAGTGCGTCCGCTTCTTCAAAGCTCAGTACGTGATTTCCCTTGACCGCTGCCTTGCAGGAGGAGGAAGCCAGCTTTGAGAGGATCATTTCGCTGTCTCTTAACGAAAGACCGTCCTCCATGTCTCCCAGGATCTCCGTAAACAGATCCCGTACATTCAGTCCGTACAGATCCGCCGGCACAGCGCTGATCGCATATTCCTTTCCGCCGAACGAAGAGATCTCATAGCCGAGATCGGAAAATGCATTCATAAAGCGGTTCAGAAGCATCTCCTCTTTTGAAGTCAGCGTCACCATGACAGGCGGTGACAGGACCTGCGAAGTCATTTTCCGTGCCTTCAGATCCTTCATCTTCCGTTCATACAGCACCTTTTCATGGGCCGCATGCTGATCCAGAATATAAAGACGGTCATCCACCGCGATCAGCCAGTAGGTATCGAATACCTGACCGATCAGCCGGTATTTTTTCATGCCTTCGTCGGACAGAAGCTTTGCCGCAAACAGATCCTCGGGAACCTCTCCGTCGGTTCTTTCCGGAGTCACTTCCGTTTCTTCCGCCGGTATCTGTGTCTCGTATTTCTTTTCCGGCTCTTTCGCTGTTATCTGTTTTTCCTGATCCTGTTCCGCTCCTTCCGCTGTTTCCGGCTTCTTCTCCTGTCTCTTATAAGGAACGGTTTCGTACTGCTCATTATCCGTATTCTTTTCGGAGACGGAACTGTCTTTTACAGGCTTTCCTGTGCTGTATCCGCTTTCTGAAAGAGATGTTTCCCGTACTTCTTCCGTACTCTCTTTTTTTCTGTTGTACGGCTCATCCGGTTTTTCTTTTACGGTCTGTTCCGGAATGTCCGCCTTCTTTTCCGGCCGGTTCGATAATGTACCGTCCGCACGGTATGCGGCATTCAGAAGATCTTCTCTGATCCGTTCCTGTTCGAAAGGTTCCGGCGCACGGAAGAGCTTCTTTTCCTCCGGCTTTTCTTCATTCAGCGCATCCGGTACGAATTCCTTTCCGGACAGTCCCTCGCGAACCGCTCTTTTCACAAGATCGTAGATCCTGCCTTCCTCACGGAAACGAAGCTCCATCTTGTTCGGATGCACGTTCACGTCCACATCCTCCGGCGGGATCGTGATATACAGGACCGCAAACGGATAACGGTGCTGCATCATAAAGGGCTGATAGGCCTCTTCAAGCGCTCTGGAGATCACATCGGATCTCACATATCTTCCGTTGATGAAATAATTTTCAAAGCCTCTGTTTCCTTTGGCAAGAACCGGCTTTCCGAGAAAGCCTTCGATCACGGTTCCGTCGTCCGAAAAATGAAGCTCCGTCACCTCGCGCGCGGTATCGCGCCCGAAAACGGAATAGATCAGATCACGGACCCGTCCGCTTCCGGATGTGGAAAGGCGCGTGCTTCCGTTATTGATGAATCTGACGGAAACTTCAGGATGCGAAAGCGCGATCTTTTCCAGAAGATCCGCGATATTGCTGCCTTCCGTCATGGGAGATTTCAAAAACTTTCTGCGGACCGGCGTATTGTAAAAAAGATCCTTTACTAAAAAGGTGGTTCCGTCCGGGCAGCCGATATCCGTGATCTCTCCGGCTTCCCCGCCGTTTATCTGAAAAGAAGCGCCCATGACTTCACCCGGGCTTTTCGTGATCACTTCCACGCGGCTGACCGCCGCAACTGACGGCAGCGCTTCTCCTCGGAAGCCTAAGGAACTGAAGGAAAACAGATCCTTCGCATCCCGGATCTTTGAGGTCGCATGCGGCAGAAACGCGGTCTTCAGCTGACTTCTTTCAATGCCGCTTCCGTTATCCGTTACGCGGATCAGATCGATCCCGCCGTTTTTGATCTCGACCGTGATTGCCGATGCATGCGCATCGATCGCATTCTCTACGAGCTCCTTCACGACAGAGGAAGGCCGCTCCACGACCTCACCGGCTGCGATCTGGTCTACCGTTTTTTTATCGAGCACACGGATCTCGCTTCTTTCCTCCGCCATAGTCCCCTCCTTTCCGGGATACTTCTTTGGAATTCAACATTACAATTAATTCCGGAGCGTTTCGTGCTTCGCACTCCCACGCTGGAATCATATCCGGTTGTTGATCTTCGACTGGATGCGGTAAAGCGTATTCATGGCATCCAGAGGCGTCATGACCGACAGATTCAGTTCGCTGATCTCTTTCAGCACATCGTCGTCCTTCACCGTATCGAATAATGTCATCTGGTTCGCATCCACGTCATCCGGACGCGTCACCCGTTTTTTGTTCTGAAGTCCTGCCGCCGCATAGGAAGCGATCTCCTTTGCACGCGACGCGATATCCGTATCGATCAGCTCCTCCACAAGCTCGGAGGCCCGTTCGAGTACGGGTGAAGGCACGCCTGCCAGTCTTGCGACCTGAATGCCGTAGGAACGGTCCGCGCCGCCCTTCACGATCTTTCGCAGGAAAACGATGCTGTCCCCCTGCTCTTTTACGGATACACAGTAATTGTGCACGCCGGGGATCGCGCCCTCCAGTTCGGTGAGCTCATGGTAATGCGTCGCAAAGAGAGTCTTTGCACCGATGAGGCGCGTGTTGGCAATATATTCCACGACTGCCCAGGCAATGGCAAGACCGTCAAACGTGGATGTTCCGCGCCCGATCTCGTCCAGTATGATGAGACTCTTTTTCGTCGCATTCCGGAGGATATTCGAGACCTCCGTCATCTCCACCATGAAGGTGGACTGTCCGGAAGCCAGATCATCGGATGCGCCGACACGCGTGAAGATCCTGTCGCAGATGCACAGATCCGCCTCCAGTGCAGGCACGAACGAGCCTGTCTGGCCCATCAGCTGGATCAGTGCCGCCTGACGCATATAGGTGGACTTGCCGGCCATGTTGGGACCGGTGATGATGTCGATCCGGTTGTCCTCCTGATCAAGAAAGATATCATTCGGTACAAACTGATCGTTTTCCAGCATTCTTTCCACCACGGGATGACGGCCGCCTTTGATGCGGATCCGTCCCCTGTCGTTGATCTTCGGGCGGACATAATGATACCGGTCGGCAGAATAGGAAAGACTTGCGAAAGCGTCCAGCATGGCAACGGAAGACGCCGTCTTCTGGATCCTCTCCACTTCCCCCGCAATAGTGTCGCGGACAGTCTGGAACAGTTCGAATTCAAGAGAGAACAGCTTATCCTCCGCACCGAGGATCATATCCTCGAGTTCCTTGAGGCGCGGCGTGATAAAGCGCTCCGCATTCGTAAGCGTCTGCTTTCTGATATAGTCATCCGGCACCTGGGAAAGATTGGACTTTGTGATCTCGATATAATAGCCGAAGACCTTATTATAGCGGATCCTTAAGTTTTTGATGCCGGTCCGCTCCTTTTCCTTGGCCTCCTCCTCGGCGATCCAGTTCTTTCCTTCCGTTTTTGCCTTACGGTACTGATCCGCGTATTCATTGAAGCCTTCCCGGATGATGCCGCCTTCGTGCACCTGAAGCGGCGGTTCCTCCACGATTGCTTCATCGATCAGGGAACACAGGTCCTCCAAAGGATCGATCCCTTCATAGATCTTTTGAAGAAGCGCGGCTTTTGTATTTTCCAGAAGCATCCGGATATGCGGCATCATACGGACGGAATTCCGGAATGCGATCAGATCTCTCGGAGATGCGGTCTTGTAGCTGATCCTGGAAAGAAGACGTTCCAGATCATAAACAGGATTCAGATATTCACGAAGCTCTTCCCGGGTGATCACATCGTTTACGAGTTCCTCCACAGCGTCCTGACGGGCAATGATCTCATCCCGGTCAAGGAGCGGCTGCTCCACGAATTTCCGGAGCATTCTCGCACCCATCGCCGTTCTGCAGTGATCAAGCACCCAGAGAAGGGTCCCCTTCTTCTGCTTTTCACGC
>JAZUFC010000140.1:0-6923 GCA_045640465.1 Lachnospiraceae bacterium
GGACGGATCGTTCAGGTCGAATTCGGTATCGCTCTCCATGCAGATGATCTCGCCGTTTTTCGGGTTCATCACAAGCACATTTGCGCGCTTTCCGCCGTATTCTTCAAAATACCGGCTGATGGCATTCTTGACGATGCGGGAAACATTGGAATCGAGGGACGTTTCCAGATGATATCCGTCCGTCGGCGGTACGATCTTCTTTGCCGTCTGACCGTTTTCGTCGATGTATGCATATTCTCTTCCGTCCGTTCCGCGGAGAATATCGTCATAATAGTATTCGAGGCCGATGATGCCCTGAGACGCGTCCTTCGTGGTATAGCCGATCACCTTTGACAGCGTATCGGAAAGCGGGTATTCCCGGCGGTATTCCTCTTCGAACCAGATCCCGGCGACTCTTTCTTTGATCTGCGCGCTCTTGTCGGTCTCGTGCAGTTTGTTGAATTCCTTTTTCTCCTGGTTGAATGCTTCCACCGCGTCGTCGTATGCGGTCTTCTGCTCTTCCGAAAGGATCATTTCCTTGCGGAATCGCACATACTGCAGATCCTCGTTTTCCGTAAAAGCCTGATAAAGCTCATCGTAAGGGACGTCAAACGCCGCCGAGGCGATCTCAACCGTCTTTTTCAAAGAGCCCGGATAGGTCTTTTCCGTCTCCTTCATGACCTTCGGATCCAGGATCAGGCGGTAGACCTTTCTGGTAAGCGCCAGAACGGTTCCGTTCGCATCGTAGATGTTTCCGGGCTGGGCACTCAGGATCCTGCTGCTTCCCGCAGCCTGCGTCAGGGCCTTTTTCTGATAGTCCGTCTTGTGATTCACGACCAGATATACCGCTTTGAAAAGGCATATAGACAGAGAAAGACCGACAATGCAAAGAAACACCGCCAGTCTTCTTCTCTTATTCACTCTTTTTTTCATTCGGCTCATTCCCCGGTTCTCTCAACGTATTCGCTCATCGTTTTCTGGTAATAAACGATCTGTCTTTTTTCGGGAACGGTCATGTGGTATTCGCTGACAGCCGTATCGTAAACGGCTGCATAATCGATGCTTTCCCGGATCCTGTTCTCTGTCAGCGTGTTCTGTCTCTGAAGCGCCGACAGGGTCGTCTTCTGTTCATTCAGCATGCTTACATTCTCGTGATGTTCGCTCAGCCTGATGACATACAGGCAGGAGAAGCCCAGCAGGAAGACCGCGGACACAAAGATCACGGCGATCTGAAGAAGAGAAAACTCGTGCAGGCCTTTTCGTTCCTGCCTGACTTCTTCTTCGATGGCGCGGTTTTTTTCTTCTTCCGCTTTTCTTCTCTGACGGCGCAGTTCTCTTTCCCACTCGGCTTCGCGGATCTTTTTTGCACCGCTGCCTTCCGTGAAATAGCTGTTGTATGAGCCGGGCGTATATGCACCGTTATAGCGTTTTTCAGAAGCCATGCTTTCCCTCCTTTCCCGATTATTTCAATAATGCCGGCATCCCGGCTCTTCAGATATGTTCGAACACTCTGAGCTTTGCGGAATGGGACCTCGGATTTTCCGAAAGCTCCTCTTCCGATGCTGTTACGGGTTTTCTTGTAATGACCCTTCCTCTGCTCTTTTTTCCGCACATGCAGACCGGAAAGTCCGGCGGACAGGTACAGGGGTCTTCCGCGTCGCGGAACATTTTTTTGACGATCCTGTCCTCCAGCGAATGGAAGGTGATGACTGCGATCCTTCCGCCGGGCTCCAGACAGTCGATCATGCCGCTCAGTGAATTTTTCAGAACGTCAAGCTCTCTGTT
This sequence comes from Lachnospiraceae bacterium, assembly GCA_045640465.1. Taxonomy (GTDB): domain Bacteria; phylum Bacillota; class Clostridia; order Lachnospirales; family Lachnospiraceae; genus UBA1267. The sequence goes on from JAZUFC010000140.1 coordinate 1,765, forward strand.
GCATTCGATCCTGAGTGCCTGAAACGTCTGTTTCGCGGGATGTCCGCCCTTTTCGCGTATCTTTGCGGGAATTGCCTGCTTGATGATCTCCACGAGCTGAAACGTGGTGTTGACAGGCTCCTGTTCCCTTGCGCGTACGATATGCTTTGCAATGTTTTTGGCGAACGGGTCTTCGCCGTAATCCCGGATCACCCGGTAGAGTTCCGTTTCGCTGTAGCCGTTCACGATGTCCCGTGCGCTCAGCGCATCCTCCCGATTCATCCGCATATCAAGCGGAGCATCCTCCCGATAGGAAAAGCCCCTCTCAGCATCATCCAGCTGATGCGAGGAGACTCCCAGATCCAGAAGGATCCCGCTGACATGCTCCACAGAAAGACCGGAAAGAATGGAATGAAAGTGCTCGTAATTGTCATGAAAGAAACGGGTGCTCTCACGGTAGTCCTTCAGCCGCTCTCCAGCAGCTTCGAGTGCTTCCGTGTCCTGATCGATGCCGATCAGAAGCCCGTTTCCGGAAATCCGTTTCAATATCTCCAGAGAATGGCCGCCTCCGCCGAGCGTTCCGTCCAGATAGATGCCGCCGGGCCTTACGTTCAGATTGTCAACGGTCTCCGCAAGGAGTACCGACTGATGCTTAAACTCCATAGTCATCCTTTAGAAATCCAGTTTGATGTCATTCAGATCCGCGGCAATATCATTGATGTCCAGATCCTGACTGTATCTGTTCCAGACGCCGCTGTCCCAGATCTCCACATGATCCTCCACGCCGATCAGCGTCACTTCCTTCTGAAGGGAGGCATATTCGCGGTAATTTTCGGGGATCAGCAGTCTGCCCTGCCTGTCGATGTCCGCCGCCATGCTGTTTGCATAGAAGAATCTTCTCAGATCACGTACAGACTGTGACGCGTTTTTCGGAAGTGAATTGATCTTCTCCGAAAAAGCATTCCATGCGTTCACCGGATAAAGTGCGAGGCAATGGTCGAAGCTCTTTGTGATGATGCACTCCTCTTTCAGTTCCTCGCGGATCTTCGACGGAACGATCAGACGCCACTTGGCATCCAGAGTATGACTGTATGTACCCATCAGCATGCTGACCTCACCGCCTTTCTTTTCCTTCCGGAGGGTCATCCACAATGTGACACTTCCCTCCACTTTTCAGAATCGCATATCCATATCATACACTTTTTCGTCAAAAAATCAAGCCGTTTTTATAAGTAATTGCTCATTTTTTAATGCGTGGAGCAAAGTGGAGGATTTTTTCGCATCTTTCGAAATTCAGGCCTGCATGAACCGTCCCATGAGTTCTTTCCGGTTGAAATGCTTCTTAAGAAAATATCAACAACGCATTGTATTTGGGAAGATTATATGCTAACATATACTATCAGGATAAAAGGGGTATTTTCCCCCTTTCCCTCCACCATCAACTTTGAAAGGCATCATATACAGAATGAAACTCGGCATCGTAGGCTTACCGAACGTCGGTAAGAGCACCTTATTCAATTCGCTCACCAAAGCGGGCGCCGAAGCGGCCAATTACCCCTTCTGCACCATCGATCCGAACGTGGGCATCGTTCCGGTTCCGGACGAAAGGCTTGACAAGCTCGCAGCACTTTACAACTCGCAGAAGATCACGCCCGCAGTTGTGGAATTCGTGGATATCGCAGGTCTCGTCAAGGGCGCATCCAGGGGCGAAGGTCTCGGAAACCAGTTCCTTGCAAACATCCGTGAAGTGGATGCGATCGTCCATGTGGTCCGCTGCTTCGACGATCCGAATGTCATCCATGTGGACGGCTCCGTCGATCCGCTCCGCGATATCGAGACCATCACGCTGGAACTGATCTTCTCGGATCTTGAAGTGCTCGACAAGCGTATCGCAAAATCGCAGAAGCCTGCCATGAACGATAAAGCCGTCAGAAAAGAGCTTGATGCCTGTCTTGCTTTAAAAGCGCTTCTGGAAGACGGAAAATGTGCCAAGGCTTATGTCCCCGGCGATGATGAAGAGGCTGCGTTCGTGCATTCTCTGAATCTTCTGACAGACAAGCCCGTGATCTACGCCGCCAATGTTTCGGAGGATGATCTTCGGGACGATGGTGCTTCCAGTCCGTTCGTCACGTCCGTACGTGCTTACGCAAAAGAGGAAGGTTCCGAGGTCTTCGTGATCTGCGCCTCCATCGAAGAGGAGCTTTCCGAGCTCGATCCGGAGGAGCAGGCGATGTTTCTTGAGGATCTGGGGCTTACGGAATCGGGTCTGGACAAGCTGATCCGTGCAAGCTACTCTCTGCTCGGACTGATCTCCTACCTGACCGCAGGCGAAAAAGAGACGCGCGCATGGACCATCACAAAGGGCATGAAGGCGCCGCAGGCAGCCGGCAAGATCCATTCGGACTTCGAGCGCGGCTTCATCAAGGCGGAGGTCGTCAATTATGAGGATCTTCTGGAATGCCGCTCCACCGCTGCGGCAAAGGAAAAAGGCCTTGTCCGGATCGAAGGCAAGGAATATGTCGTGCAGGACGGAGACGTGATCCTGTTCCGCTTCAACGTATAAAACCGAAAGGATTCTGTTATGGCTGACGAAGATAGATTTGACAAAGACAATATTCTGAATGACGATGAAGTGACCGTTACCCTGTCTTTAGACGACGGTACGGAGGTGGACTGCTCCATCCTGACCATTTTTCAGGCAGGAGAAAAGGATTACATCGCGCTTCTTCCTCTGAACGGCCCGGATGCGGAAAACGGAAACGTTTATCTGTACCGCTATGTGGAGCATGAAAACGGTGATGAGCCGGATCTTGAAAACATCGTGGATGACGACGAATACGATCTGGTGTCCGATGCATTTGACGAATACCTCGATTCCGTGGAGTTCGACGAACTGATCACGGAGGATGAGGATGATGATGACGCTGAATAAGGGAGGCATAAGATAAATGAAAAAGAAACTTCCGATCCTGCTTACGGCGCTTCTGCTTTTCGCAGGACTTACCTTCGGAACGGGAAGAGTCAGTGCGGACCCCGGTACGGATCCTCTGAACATTGCAAAGGATACCGTCGTTTCCAACGTATATTATGACGGTCATTCCCTTTCCGGCATGACGCTTGAGGAAGCGGTCGCCTTCTGCGAAAAGAAAACAAAGCTGATCGACAACTGCGTATTCATGGTGCAGTCCGCATACAAGGCGGATTACCTCTACGGCGGAAACCGCAATTCTCTGGGCATCACCTGGGATACCTCCGGGATCCGTCCCGCGCTTGAAGCAGCCGTTTTAAAGGGCTCTCTTCTCGACCGCTATAAATTTGCGAAGGATTATCAGGCTTCTCCCGTCACCGTGGAGGATCACGTATCCGTCAATATGGATACCGTCCGCGCTTATTTCAATCCTGTTGCGGATGCCTGGTATCTGCCTCCCGTCGATGCGACCGTTTCCTACATGACCGGCGCGAAGACCGTAACACCTTCACAGGACGGCCTTTCCTTCAATTTCGAAAACGGTCTGAATCAGCTTTACAATGACGTGATGACCGGCAATCTTCCGGAAAACGGCGAGTATTATTTCAGTGCCGGCGAAACGCTGACGCTCCCGCGGCTTTCCACAGAACAGGCTTCCGGCTTTACCATCATCGGCTCCGCAGTGACCCAGTATCATTCACCGTCCAGCCAGCCGCTTGCAAACCGTGAGCAGAATCTGATCACCTCCACCTCCAACATGAACGGCAGCGTTTTCGCCCCCGGCGAGATCGTTTCCGCACTGACCATGTACGGCCCCGTCACTCCGGAAAACGGCTATTATCCGGCCGGTACCATCGGTGAAGGCGGCGTGCATGTGGATGAATACGGCGGCGGCATCTGCCAGACCACCACGACGCTTTACAATGCGGCCTTAATGGCTGAACTTGAGATCGTCTACCGTCACAACCATTCCAAGCTGGTCGATTATATCGATCCCGGTCTGGATGCCATGGTCTATGCGGCAGGAAACTCCGATTTCCGTTTCAAGAATTCCTCTTCGGACTTCATCGTGATCGAATCCTACGTGAACACCTCCGATCTGACGGTCCATGTCAATATCATCGGTCATGAGGATCACGATCCCGGTCATTCCGTGGCTTACGTCTCCGTCATCGACGAACTGGTTCTGCCCGCGATCGCAGAGATCCCGGATCCCACCAGAGGCATCGGCTGGAAAAACCCCGAAAACAAGTACACGCTGGCAGGCTCCGAAGCGCCGATCTGCGGCTGCAAGGCCCATGTCATGAAGATCACAAATGACAACGGCGTAATGTCGCAGACACTCTTCACCGGAACGGATACCTATTCCGCAACGAATGCCTCCTACTATGTATCTCCCGATATCCAGCTGAATCCTTACGCGGATATCGATTCCAGAGCCACGCTCTTCGTCAGCTTCAAGCCGTCCTTCATTAACGGCACTTCGCTTTCCGCAGATCCGAAGCTGATGACCTACGATGAGCTCTGCTCCTTCAACGCTTCCATGGGCAGCATGCTGACCGGCAAGGGTTATGCATGGCCGTACACGAACGGCGGCTATTCCGACGAGGATCCCGACTATACGGAAGGCGAACCGGTTACGCCTCCGGAAGAAGATCCGGGTGATGTACCCGGCGGCGAAACGCCTCCGGAAGAGATCCCTGCGGAAACACCGGCTCCGTAAAGACATTGAGCGCATGAAAAAAGCAGCACCGCGGTGCTGCTTTTTTCATGCGCTGCGGCACTGACATTTTCTGCCGCTTATGCGTTCTTTGCCTGTTTCAGCGCTTCTTCACGCTTCTTTTTCATTTCCAGACGGACGGCCTGCGTCTTTTCCTTCCGTTTCATCAGGCGTTTCCGTTTTCCCTTCACATGTGTTCTGCCCCATGCTTCCACTTCATCTAAGTCTCCGCGTTTTGCATAGTCCAGACCGACGACCTCGCGCCGTCTCAGCATGCTCGGATAGTCCGGCTGGAAATAAATGAGGTAGGACATGTTCGGATTGTAATACGGATCCTCGAAGCCTGTCAGAATATTCCACGTGGAATTCAGTCTGGTGCTCTCATGTCCGAAACGCACGAACTTTTCGGGCGTGTTTTCAATGCCTCTTGACTTGGATTCGTAATGATAGAGCTTGGCCTGTGCATCGTAGACGATGAGATAACCGGCTTTG
>JAZUFC010000141.1:0-14422 GCA_045640465.1 Lachnospiraceae bacterium
CTGCACGCGGATCTGCGACTGCTGCTCTGCGGGAAAGACATCGATCACACGGTCGATGGTCTGTGCGGCACCGATCGTATGGAGCGTGGCCAGGACCAGATGTCCGGTCTCCGCTGCCGTCAGCGCTGCGGATATGGTCGCCAGATCACGCATCTCGCCGACCATGATAATATCGATATCTTCACGCAGAGCACTTCGGATCGCCACATCAAAGCCGCTCGTATCGGAGCCGATCTGACGCTGGTTGACGATTCCGCAGCCGTGCGGGAAGATGTATTCGATCGGGTCTTCTATCGTAATAATGTGCTCGTTTCTTGTCCGGAGCATGTATTCGATCATTGCGGCAAGCGTTGTTGTTTTGCCGCTGCCGGTAGGGCCTGTCACCAGAATAAGACCGTTTCTCTTGGTGCACAGTGTCCGGAAGATCTGCGGAAGATGCAGGCTGTCAAGCGTCGGCAGGTTGGAGGATATCAGTCTCAGTACCGCTCCGCAGTTTCCCTTCTGACGGAAAACATTGACACGGAAGTTCGCTTCTTCGTGAAGCTCGTAGGATGCATCGCATTCGCCTGTTTCTTCATATTCCCGGAAGAGTCTATCTCCGAGTATCTGTTTTGCATAGGTAAGACAGTCTTCATTCTTCAGATTCTCCTTGCCCAGATGCAGAAGCTTTCCGTTGATCCTTAAGATCGGCGGAACACCGACCGTCAGATGCACGTCGGAAGCCTTTTCCCTGACGGCGATCTCCAGTATGTTGTCCAGTGCGAGGCTCATCTGTCTGTCTTAACTCCTTTTCTCCCTTACTTTTCAAAGGCTTTTCCTCTTGCCTGTGCCACTACTCTACAACACAGATACCCACGGCTGACCCACAAAATAAGTGTTACTCTTGCATTTTTCCAAAAAATTCTGAGCAGTACTCTAAAATGTGGGTGAGCCGTGGGTATTCCGTCTCTATACTGTTATTAAAATAAATAAACCGCATTCACACACTGCGGTCTTACGGGGAGAAGAAAATGAAGAAAAAGGTATGGAAAATCATGAAGATCGTACTGCTCGCACTTGCCGCAATCATTATTCTTGTCATTCTGATCATCTCTGTCATGGCAGGAAAAAACAAAAAGCAGATGAACGCCTGCGTGGAGGAGACACTTAAAAAGATCTCCGAAGGACATCAGGTGATCGAGGTCGACACCGGCGAATACGCAGAAATGAAGGCCTACGGCGTATTGAAATTCAGGAACAGACAGTACGCGATCGAAGGAATCGGAAACCTGTCCGTGATGACCGTAAATGCAGGCGTCATGCAGATGGCTTCGATCATCTTTTCACCTTTTGAAAAGGAGCTTCCGCTCTTCTGCATCGACTATATGTACATGCTTTCGACCAGAAAAGCCTATCTGGAGCTCTACGATGTCGTCGAGGAAAAGACGGACGATTACATGGCCTGGATGGAAAAATACGACAAGCTCAGAAACAACTATCCGGAGCTTGAAGAAACACAGGGTGCGTCCGGCTGGTACGATTATCTGATCACGACCTCCATCTATAAAAACGGAACCGCAAAGCAGGATGAACAGCTTCGCGCGATCTTAAGCGATATGGTCGGCATCTATCTGGAACAGGCGGATTCTCTGGATCTTCTGACTGCAGAACAGAAAGCGGTCAAATGTGACAGCATCAAATCCTACGGTGACCGTCTGATCGACGAAGGCGGCGTTTCCACCACTTTCATGAAGAGTGCACTCGGAGAGGATGTCCTTCGCGGTTTCTTTGATCAGGTATTCTTCGGAAGCGCAAAATACAGATAACAGACTGACGGGATCAACCGTTTACGCATAAAGAAAGCCGCCCGGGCACCCGGACGGCTTTCTCTTTATGTCTGAATCTTTACAGACGGTTCATGATAAATTCGACAACAGCCTTCTTCACTTCGGGGTCTTCTCCGAACGGGCCGTTGTTATTCAGAAACAGCAGTGATTTCACACCTGCATCCGAGTACGCACGGAACATGCGGATGCTTTGTCCCATCGGTACCTGAACGCCACAGTCATAGATCCCGTGCACCAGTGCAAGCGGCGCGCTGTTCCTGTTTACATGCGTGATCGGGCTTGCCTCTTTTGCCATGGCAAGGAGTCTCTGCATCTCGGGATCCGGATCATTCAGATGGTGCTTCAGTTCACCGAAGCCTTTCTTCGGTCCCACATACCCTAAAAGACTGCCGACCGGCGCAAAGGGACCGTCGGAGTTTGCGACACGGTCCGGCTGACCGGGCCAGATCTCTGCGGAATCGTCGCCGAAATGGAACAGATCGTTAAAGGAGAAATAGGCCGCAGCAACTCTGATGGAAGAATCGAACGCGGTATTTCCGCCGATGTCTCCTTCATATTCCGGATCTCCGTTTGTCGCTGCCATCATGGAGGTCAGATTGCCGCCCATGGAGCAACCGATCATGCCGAAACGGTCAGGATCAAGACCGAGTTCTTCCGCATGCGCCTTCAGATAACGGACGCAGCCTTTTGCGTCAACATCGGATGCGGGCCAGATATTCGGCGACATCAGACGGTAATCGATGGAGGCAACGGCCACGCCGCGCTCCAGAAACATTTCGTCGGTTCCGGTCTCGTACTGATGGTGGCTTCCGCCGAACCCGTGGCAGAAGATCATAAGCGGAAGTTTTTTCCGCTCTGCTTTCTTCGGATACCGGATATCGATCATAATATCGAAGGTGCTCCGAAGCTGCGGATTCGTATTTCCGAAGTCCCCCTTCCTGACAGGGACGGTGGCCACATACAGATCCTTCACATCGCCTTCCTTATCGCGCTTCCAGGGTGTCGGCGGAAGCGGGATCTCTTCACTCGCCCCTTCAAAAACGAAGCGGTCCTTCAGGACGGTCTCTGCCTCGAATTCATATCCCGCACCCGCGATCCGCGCTTTCGCTGTCAGGCCTTCCGTTTCAACGCTGACGGTAAATTCCTCCGTTACGTAGAGAAGAGTCTTCCGGTCAGCCGGATATACCTGTCTGCAGGGGTATTCGCTGAATATGCCGTTTTCACGGATATAAACAGCTTTCTTATAAACAAACAGCTCTTTTCCGCCGTCCGTGAATTCCACGCCTGCCGGTCTGATCACGGGAAGCGTGACCCTGGAAGGATATCGGCTTCCGGTATACAGCGTAATGACCGGCATCTCTTCCGGGAAACCTTCGGGCTGACCGAAGCCGGAACCGCCGCAGGAGACCGCAATGCGAAGCCGGCTGCCTTTTCTGATGATCCGTGAGAGTGCTTCCAGCTGGAAGGTCAGACGGAGCGGCGTATCTTCATTCATAAAGACCGCATCTTCACGGTACCCTCTGTGGTAGGAAAGGCCCATCGATGCATAAACATTATTCGGAAATGTCTTTGCATGAGACGCGCGGATAAAGCCTTCCGTCAGGAAATGGCTCACTCCGTCTTCCGTGACTTCTTCGAGGACTGCAATGAAATTGCCGTCACGGAATGTGGATGTCACGAAAATATCCATGTTCGCAATACCGGTGATCTCCATATCCTTATCGAACGCATCCGACGTGAACACCAGAGACTTTTCATCCTCGGAAGTCATGTCCTTCGTCACATTCCGGTTCATGCGCATGCCGCGGTCATAGATCATGATGTCTTCGCGGGTCTTATAGGAGATGCTGCCGTCTGCGGGCATCTCATAAGAAAGTCTGCCGTCCGCAGTCAGCTTAAGATCAGGCCAGGTGGTTCCGGAGACCGGAAAATCCGCCTCGTAATGCCACTCATGCCCTTCATCGCCGACCGTATAGTAACGGACCGGAGGTTCATTCAGGAAATGATTATCCTTTCCCTTCAGAAGTGCATCGAAACAGCTGATATACTCTCCCGCCCAGTCATAGGCCATGTTCGGGAAGGTCTTTCCGTCATTACGGAAAATGCCGCAGTGCATCCACGGACCGAGAAGCAGCTTCCCGCCCCAGCTCTTATAGGTCAGGATCTTGTTGGTGCAGCCGGGATCAAACCACGCCCCGGTGTTCCATGTATACACATGTCCGAAGCGGACTGTATCCATGCGCTCCCAGGAAGGAATGTCCAGATTCGGCCGGTAACCGAGTGCGGGATGCAGATCGTCGCGCCACATATTCGGAATGTGCTGGAACAGAAACGGCTTGTTCGCTGCCTGCTCCTGTGCTGCACGATGCGCTTCGGGATAATCCGGAGCCGGATCATCATCGACCGGATCGCCGAGAGGAATATTCTGATGATGATCCTTCGGCATGTTCGGGATCGCACTGACACCGTTCGGAAAATCCTGATAATAGAAATCCATCGAACAGTCACAGGGAATGACCGCCATCAGATTTTCAGGCTGCTCACACGCCGTGATCTCCTGGATCATGCCGTGATTGGAGCCGCCGTACATGCCTGCTTTTCCGGAGCACCACTCCTCTTTTGTCAGCGCATCGATGATGCAGGAAAGATCGCGCGCGTCTTTTCCTGTAAAGAAGCCGTCGCTGACGCCCTGAGAGGCTCCCGAACCGCGGACCTCCACCAGTGCGACCGCATAGCCTGCGTCCAGAAAACGCTCAATGCTTTCGCGGTCGTTTTTCATAACGGCCCTTCTCGGAGAATAACCTGCCTGAAGGATCACAGGCACCTTCTCCTCCGTTTCCGGAAGATACAGATCCAGCGCGATCTTCGTTCCGTCGCAGCCGGGATAATACTTTGAGATTCTTTTATACATTTCTGTCTCCTGTTCTTCAAAAGTCCGGACCGTTTCTTTTACCTGCCGTCCTTCCTGTCATACCATTCCATGATATCCCCGAGAATGTCCTCCCCCCACGAATACTCGGACATGAATTCCCCTTCGAATTTCTCCGATTCCGAAAGATTGGAATCCAGAAGATCGTAGTAATCGCAGTCGAAGAGCTCCGTATTGACGCGCTGCCCGCGCGTGGATGAGATCAGAAGCTCGGAAAGCCCGTTGTCCTGGAGCGCTTCCTTCAGGCGCTTCAGGGCATTGTAATACACCTTCATTGCGTCATTGGAATAGGGTCTGTCCTCCCAGATCGTACTGTAAAGTTCTTCGTTGCTGATCTCTTTTCCCCGTTTGGTCACGGCAAGGGCCAGGATCTCCTTTGCCTTTCCGGTCAGATTCACCGGCTTTCCCTCCTGCATGACGGAGAAACGGCCGAAGGTCTCAATAAAGATGTCCTTCCGCTGCCGCTTGAGAAGAAGCTTCATGCGGGAGACCGTCATTTCCAGCACTTCCCGTTTATATGGCTTGACGATGTAGTAATCGCCGCCGATCCGGTTCGATTCCCGCACATATTCGTCAAAAGCGGAAATAAAGACGATCAGAATATCCGGCTTCATCTCTTTCAGCTGTTTTGCGCATTCGATGCCGGTGATATCCGGCATGACGATGTCCAGAAAGACAATGTCCACATCATTATTCTTAACAAATTCGATGGTATCCTCACCGCAGTTCAGCTGTCCGACGACGTTCAGATCGGGAATGCCGCTTGACAGCCGCATAAAACTCCGTACCATCAAAGGCTCATCATCTACTATGAGGGATGTCATTCTGCTTAACCTTCCTTTCTGTCGGGGATCAGCACAGTCACTGTCGTTCCTTCACCGATCCTGCTGTCGAAATACACCTTCGCATTCATGATCTTCTCCAGGCGGAGCGTCAGATTCAGGATGCCTGTTGAATCCCGTCTTCCTTCCTTGATCTCCTGAATGACTTTCCCGTAATCAAAGCCGACGCCGTTGTCGTTGACAACGACCACCTTAAAACCGTTCTGACTGAAGGAGGAGATCTTCACTCTGCCGTTCTCCTTCTTCGGATACAGTCCGTGCCGGATCGCATTCTCCACAAGCGGCTGGATGCTTAAAGGCACCACATCGAAATCCTCCTCCCGGATATCGAATTCGACCGCCATCCGGTCTCCGAAGCGCATCTTTTCGATGTTGACATAAGCCTTGATATTCTCCACTTCCTTCGAGAACGAGACCAGCTCGTCTGTGGACATGGACTTGATGCAGGCCCTGAGATGCGTGGTGAAATCGCAGATCAGATCGGATGCATATTCGGGATCCTCCAGAATGATCTCACGGATGGAGCCGAGCACGTTGTACAGAAAATGAGGCTGCATCTGACTGGTGGAGATCTTGATCCTCGTCCGGTTCAGCTGATCCGTCAGATTCTCGATCTCACGGTCGCGGGACACCTTTTCCGTCATATCGTACAGAACGCAGAGTGCGATGATGCTGCCGTCCTCATTCCGCTTCGACATATAGTAATTCAGACGAAGCTCCCTGACAGAGCCGTCAAACCACTTGCTACTGTAGTTGGTCTCGACAAAACGATGACCTGCTTCAAATTCCTCTTTCAGATGCGAACAGGAATTCTTTCTCAGGAACTCGCCGGGATCTTTCACATACAGCTGCCTTAAGCACATGGCGGCAAGATCATCAAAGCGGATCGGCGTCCCGAGTACGGACAGATCCACTTCCTGCATCTTGCTGTTGTCATCCACAATATAAGGACCGTCATCCACAGTATCCCTGTTCAGATTGACTTCCACATAAGCCAGCATATTGTCAAGAAGCGCACTTCTGTAGATCTCCACACGCCGTAAAGCCGCTTCCTTTTCTGCGATCTGCTTCATATCGTGAGAGACTGCGGAATCCACGTTCTTGACGCCGAGGATCAGATACTGCTGTCCCTCCGATTCGGAGATATACGCCTTTGCGTAGAAATAGACAGGCTTCCCCTTTACGGACATTCGAAATCGCAGGCTTCTGCTGTCTTCATGCTGCGCATTTTCCGGAAGATTCTCCCGATTCAGGAAGAGTCTGACGGATTCTCTGTCCTCTTCGACGGTGTTTTCAGAAACAGGTCCGCATACCGCGTTCCAGAAATCCTTCCCCTTCTTCCATACGGGAAGCTTCTGGTCGGCCGCTGAAGAGGAAAACTCGATATACTCATCATCCGAAAGGTTGACATAGTACACCCTTTCATAGGATTGTGAAAGAACCCGCGTAATATCTGAATAGGTTCTTACCTGCTTCTGTGCATTCTGAAACCTGAGGCTGCTTAAGTAGAGCTTCACTTCGCTCGCTTTAATCGCAGACACGATATAGGCGCCCATGAGGACCACCAGACCGACTGTCGCAATGATATAGGCGATGCCCATGTTTTTGACAGTCTTGATATACTTTTCGCTTTCTGTATAGATACGTTCGACATCACCCTGATGCATCATGTAGAAAAGCCGGAACTCACTGTCCCCGATCGGACAGAATACGATCGTCTCCTTCTGGGACCGTCTGATCGCATAGGTTCCGCCCGCGGATGATTTCAGCAGGGCACGGACGTCCTTCTCCGAGGTGCCGTCCAGATACTCGAAGTCCTGAAAACAGGAAAAGATATCGTCTTCGCTGATGGTATATTTTGCCAGATTGCTTTTTGCCAGGATCCTGCCTTCCGTATCGGTCACAAACACGATCCGGAAGGTAAAGGCATCCGAATTCAGCAGATGCTCCAGATCGGTGATCCCGTTCTCCATGGCAAAGCTGATGATCTTCGCATAGTCCTCGGAATTTTTCTGCATATCTTCCACAGCATGCTCCTCCGTACTCTTCAGTACGCTGATATTGCTGTGGGAGACCATGGCAAATATAAAAGAAATGATAATAATGACAAGAAGGATGATCAGAATGATAAAATGCCTGAGAGTAACCCTTTTTCTGCTCTTCATGGACGCCGTCCTTTCCCCCTGCCGGACCGGATAGTATTTTCAGTCAGCCGCACATCTGCATGCGGCCGATTCTAAGTAACACTATAATGCGTTTCAATATGGGTCTTATAGTTTTACTATAGGAAATCTTTTCCGGTTTGTCAATGGATCTGATAAAGGCGTTTCTTCAATTAAATACAAAAAAGATCCTCTCTTATACAGAGAGGACCTTCGGATCACAAATACTTACGTCAGCCGAGCATCTCCGCTGCCTTTATCAACGCTTCGCGGATGCCGATCGACTGCGGACACGCATCTTCGCACGCACCGCACTGCAGACATTCGGACGGAAGACGTTTACCGTTCTTTTCCGCAGCTGCCTTGTATCTTGCTACAGAACCCTCGTTCGGGCCGTACAGAAGAAGGGAATTCATCGTCTTGAAAGCGGAAGAGATGGCAATGTCATTCGGGCAGACCTTTGCGCAGTAGTCGCAGCCTGTGCAGGGAATGACGGGCACCTTTTTGAATGCTTCCTGAGCCTTTTTGACGACTTCCTGCTGCTTAGCAGTCAGTGAAGTGAAGTCTTTCATATAGGACAGATTGTCCTGCATCTGTTCGATATTGCTCATACCGGAAAGGACAGTAATGACGCCGGGAAGGGAAGCCGCAAAACGGACTGCCCAGGATGCACAGGACATATCGGGCTCCGCCGCCTTGAAGATCTCCTTGACGGAATCATGCGGATTTGCAAGCATGCCGCCCTTGACAGGCTCCATGATCACGACAGGCTTGTTGTGCTTGCGGCAGACTTCGTAGCAGGCGCCTGACTGTACGTTTGCATCGTCCCAGTCAACGTAGTTGATCTGCAGCTGAACGAATTCCACCTCGGGATGTGCGGTCAGGATCTGATCCAGATTCTCCGCCGTCGTATGTGCGGAGAAACCGACATGTCTGATCAGACCTTCTTTCTTCTTTTCCTGAACAAAATTCCAGATGTCGAAATCATCGAAGAAATGAGTCCTTTCGGAACCCAGATTATGCAGCAGATAGAAATCGAAATAGCCTGCGCCTGTATTCTTCAGAGAGGTATAGAACTGCTCTTCTGCCTGCTCTTTGGTCTCGCAGCGGATCCATGCCGCCAGCTTGGTCGCCAGCGTATAGCTCTCTCTCGGATACCGTTCCACCAGTGCCTGACGGATCGCATCTTCGGAACCGCCGTACGCCCATGCGGTATCAAAATAAGTAAATCCCGCCTCCAGGAACATATCTACCATTTTCTTGGTCTGTTCGATATCGATCGCATCTCCGGTCTTCGGCAGTCTCATCAGACCGAAACCGAGTTTTTTGACGTCTTCTCCCAAATAACTCATGTTGTACCTCCTGAGTATGTGATGTCAGGTTCAGAACCGTTCCGGCACGCAGACCCGCGTGCGCAGGAAAAGGATCCTCTGCCCTGATATGATTATAACTTCTGCGGATCAGCCTGTCAACGAGTGAACGGATTCTCAAGCTTTTCGTCGCGGATCCGCGTCGGGAAACCGTGTCCCGGATAGACGGTCGTTTCTTCCGGAAGCGTATACAGCTTCGTACGGATCGACTGAAGCTGAAGCGGCATGCTGCCTTCCCCGAGATCTGTCCGGCCGACGGAGCGGTAAAAGAGCGTATCTCCGGAAAACAGTATGCCCTCCCCTTCCAGATAGAAGCAGGAGGAACCTGAAGAATGGCCCGGGGTATGGATCACGCGTGCCCTGAACCAGGGTGCGTCTTCGTTTTCGCCGAATTCCAGCAGCTCGCCGTCCGTAAAAAAACCGTCCTCATCGACCGTGAAATCCCGGCCGTCAAACTGCATGGCAAAGCTTTTTTCCGGATCGTGAAGCATGGGTGCATCCTCTTCGGCAATAAGAAGCGGGATTCCGAAGTGTTCACGTATCATCTTTGTCCCGTAGATATGATCAAAATGACCGTGCGTCAGAAGCATGGCAAGCGGTCTGATCATTTCGCGTTCCATCCATGCGATGACAGCCTCCGGCGCATCGCCGGGATCGATCAGAACGCCGGTTCTTTCCTCCTCGTCATAGATCAGGTAACAGTTTTCCTGTGCGCTGCCCGCAACAAAGGTTTTCCTCTTCATGTCTTTGCAATTCTCCGTTTATTATGGTATGATTAACTGATGCGGGAGCGTACGGAACGCTTCCGACTACATGACTGATCACAGAAAGGAACCGATATGGCCTTTTCTCTTCCCGGGGATCCCGCGATTCTCGTCAGTTTTCTGAATACGCAGCTGCGCGACCGTTACTCATCTCTTGCTGATCTGGTGGAAGATATGGACATCGATCAGGAGGAGATCATCCGAAAACTCAGAGAGGCAGGGTACAGATACAATGAAACTCAGAATCGCATTAGCTGAACTGTTTGCACTGCTTCTGCTCGGCGGCGTCCTGTATCTTCTGCTTTCCGAACCGGAGGTGCGGAATGTGCCGCTGTCCGAAGTGGAAAATTCGATCACATCCTCCTGCACGCTCGACCAGATGGAAAAAGCAGGGGATATGCGTCTGAAGCGCGCCTTCTCGCTGAATGCTGCGGATTTTCCGGACTATATCTATTATACACCGGACAATACCATGTCTGTCAATGAGCTTCTGATCCTGAAGCTGAGTTCACAGGCACAGAAAGAGGAAGTGCTTTCCGCGCTCGAAAGCCGTCTCTCCTCACAGAAGACCGCCTTCAACGGCTACGGCGTCGATCAGACAGAGCTTCTTTCGAACGCCCGGATCGAAACAGCCGGAGATTATGTCTTCTTCGCTGTGGGAAACGCACAGGAATCCTGGCTGAACGCAGCAAGAAAGGTATGGGAGGAATAAGATGGTATTTTCCAGTGTGACATTTCTTTTCTTCTTTCTCTCCGCGACCCTTCTTCTTTACTATCTGGTCCCGAAGGCTCTGAAAAACCTGGTCCTGCTTCTTGCAAGCCTTCTTTTCTACGCCTGGGGAGAACCGCTGTATGTGCTCCTGATGCTCTACAGCATCTTTTTCAATTACCGGATGGGCCTTCTGATCGGGAAATTCCCGAAAGCCAAGAAACAGGTCCTTGTGTTTACGCTGATCGTAAACCTTCTGATCCTCGGCTTCTTCAAGTACTACGGATTTCTGGTCGGAAACCTGAACTCCCTGTTCGGCCTGTCGATACCGGTCAGAACGCTTGCGCTTCCCGTCGGTATCTCTTTCTATACCTTCCAGGCGCTTTCCTACATCATCGATCTGTACCGCGGAAAATTCCCGCCGCAGAAAAATCCTGTGCGGTTCGCCTGCTATATCACGATGTTCCCGCAGCTGATCGCGGGTCCCATCGTCCGCTATGAAGACATCGAAAGCCAGCTGGCTTCACGGAAGCTGTCCGGCGTGCGCTTCGGCAGAGGCACCGTCCGTTTCCTGTTCGGTCTGTTCAAAAAGGTCCTTCTTGCAAATCAGCTGGGTTCTCTTTTTGACACACTGCACGCAGGCGTCGGTTCCTTAAGCCCCGGCTCCGCCTGGCTCATGGCGCTCGCCTACACGTTCCAGATCTACTTCGATTTCTCCGGATACTCCGATATGGCGATCGGCCTCGGCGACATGCTGGGATTTTCCTTCATGGAGAATTTCAACTATCCCTATATTGCCTCCTCCGTAACGGATTTCTGGCGCAGATGGCATATTTCCCTGTCCTCATGGTTCCGGGAATATGTCTATATCCCGCTCGGAGGAAACCGTGTCAGCGTTTTGAAGCACATCCGGAATATTCTGGTCGTATGGCTTCTGACCGGTCTGTGGCACGGCGCCGCCTGGAATTTCATCCTCTGGGGCGTGTACTACGGACTTCTCCTTCTGTTTGAAAAATACATCTGGCAGAAGCTGAAGATCCCGGGATTTCTGAACAGGATCCTGACCGCAGCCGCGGTGATCGTCGGCTGGGTCATCTTCTCCTCGGAAAGCCTTCCCGAGATCCTGACCACACTTTCATGCATGGCCGGAAAGACGGAAGAAGGCTTCTTCAAACTCCCCTTCCTGGATACGGCAGCCCTCTATTATCTCAGAAGCTACGGCCTGTTCCTGATTGCGGCAGCCCTTTTCTCCACGCCTCTTCCCGCAAAGCTTTTTAAAGCAGCACTGAAAAAAGGCGTGACGCGGATCATCGCGGGGCTTCTCATTCTGGCGCTGTTCATCCTCTGCGTCTCACTTCTTGTCACGCAGAACTATAATCCGTTCCTGTATTTCAGGTTCTGATACTTTTGACGAGGTATACGGCCTATGAAACGATTTTACCGGAATATGGGACTTCTGTTCCTCATCCTTCTGTTCGGACTGACGGTCCTGACCGTGCTTCTCCCGAAGGAGACCTACTCCCGTACGGAAAAAAGAAATCTGAAACAGCTCGGCGAGCTGAATATGGAGACCTTTACGGACGGTTCCTTTATGAATAATACAGAAGACTGGATCTCCGACCATTTCCCCGGAAGAAACCTTCTGATGAAGCTGAAGACCGGTTTTCTGGAGCTTTCCGGAAGGAAAGAGTCCCAGGGAGTCTTTCGCATGAAGAGCGGAAACCTCTGCGAACGCTTTACACGCCCTTCCGGAGAAGAGACGTTTGAGATCCTCTCCTCTCTGAACGCTTTTGCGGATCGTTATCCCGACTCCGCTTTCTACTTCTGCCTTGTCCCGAATGCAGTCTCTGTTTATTCCGAACTTCTTCCGGCCAATGCAGTCACGGACGATCAGAACCTCTATCTGGATATGCTCTACACCGGCCTTACCTCCTACCGGACCGTCGATCTCCGTCCCGCCTTTTCGGCAGCGAAGATCACCTCCTCTCTCTATTACCGCACAGACCATCACTGGACCACACGCGGTGCATACGAGGGCTATCAGGTCTTAAAGGAGGCCATGGGGCTTTCCTCCCCCTGCTCCTTCCGCTTTTCAAATGTCTGCAGTTCCTTTGTCGGTTCACTGCCTTCGGAGTCCGGCTTTACCCCGAAGATCGCCGATACCGTTGAGATCGCCTTTCCGAATATGCAGACCTCTCCGGAAGGAACAGAAAGCACATACGATCCCGAGCTTTACACAGTCACTTATTCATCGGAGAACCGGCGTACCGCATCCTGCTATGAGCTTTCCGCCCTGCAGGGTGACGACCCCTATCAGGTCTTTTTCGGCGGAAATCATCCGCTCATGAAGATCGACACGGCAGCGGATACGGGACGCAGACTCCTTGTGATCAAAGATTCCTACGCAAATGCGCTTCTGCCTTTCCTGATCCCTTCGTTTTCGGAGATCACGGTCGTCGACCCCCGGTATTATTATGACGATATTGATGCACTCGCCGCCGGAAGCCGCTTTACGGATGTCCTGTTCCTTTACAACGTGAACACCTTCTCTCAGGATACCTCTCTGAAGACCGTACTGAAAAACGAACAGTAACCTGCATAGTAAAACAATATGAAAAGGACGGTTCCCGCAGCTTTTTAAGTTGCCGGGAACCGTCCTTTACTTTTTCGCAGAGCCTCTGTCACACGACCTCAGGCTGACTGCTTTTATTGATAGTATTTTGCGTAATCCACTTCATAGCCGAGACCCGCAAGATCCTCCCAGAGATGCATCTGGTTCGCGATCGTCTGCGCCCAGAGGAAATAAAACTCTTTTCCGTAATGCGCGTGGTCTTCCGAATTGATATACTTGAAATCCGCATAAGGCGTTGCGGATACATACAGACAGTTCCGTTCCTGACAGACCTCCATGATCCTCGCATTGAAATCCGGGATCATAAAGAAGCGGTAGAAATACGGCCGCGCCTCCTCCGGACAGGGCAGGATCTCCTGCAGATAGATGATGCCGGGGTTGATGGCCTGATAGTTCGCGATCATGCTGTAGTAATCTTCCTTGAAGCGCGCATTGCTGCCGTCATAATAACCGATATCATTCAGTCCCATGACGAACAGTGTCTTCGGCTTGTACATATAAGCCGTATTCAGCGCAACAGGCGTGATCTGCTCCACGGAAGCGCCGCTCATGAAGACGATCTCGGCAGATGTGAAGATGCCGCAGTCTACCGCGTTTTTCGCGCGGGAATTGCCGATCACGATGCAGTTGGAAAACAGAGCACGAAGATACGGAATATCCGTGTCGTCCAGTTCATAGGAGACCTGTCCCGGCAGAAGATGCGACCCTGCAAGCGGTGCGGTCATGGCTGCCCACTCATACTCCTTCTGCGCCTGCTCCACGGAAGACGCGTAAATGGACTCCGCTTCGGACTGTGCAATGCTTTCCGCCTCAAAAATACTGGACATCCGTACGGATTCCTCGACCGACTGCGATTCGGACATGGAGACCGATTCCACGATCCAGCGGCTTTCCGATATGGAGGAAAGCTCCTGAACCACTTCACCTACATTCCGTTCCTCCAGAGACTGAAGCGCCGCAAGCGCAGACTCATCCACCGGCTGCGGATTCGTGACCTCCTCCGCAAAAACAGGCGTGAATATTTCTTTGTCGTCAGCGGTCGCTTCCAGTGTAACAAGGACGATCAGAAGTCCTGTCAGAAGCACCAGTATATATTTCAATGCTCTCATCTTTCGTATCTGCGGGATATCTGTCCCGCTTTCATGGTTATCCTGTTTTCAGTAAAAGGGAACCTTTCGGTGCCCTTTT
>JAZUFC010000142.1:0-5394 GCA_045640465.1 Lachnospiraceae bacterium
CTGTATCGTCCATAGAACTGAAGCCGGGTGGAATTTCTGCCCGGCTTTTTCTATTTTTACTTACGAGGAACAATATGGCAGCTGACTTATCAAAGATCCGTAATTTCTGCATCATTGCACATATCGACCACGGCAAATCCACGCTGGCGGACCGCATCATAGAGATGACCGGTCTTCTTACCGCGCGTGAAATGCAGGAACAGGTGCTCGACAACATGGATCTGGAGCGTGAAAGAGGCATCACCATCAAGGCACAGGCGGTCCGCACCGTTTACAAGGCGCTTGACGGTGAGGAATATATCTTCAATCTGATAGACACGCCCGGTCATGTAGACTTTAACTACGAGGTCTCCAGAGCACTGGCGGCCTGCGACGGCGCAGTCCTTGTCGTGGATGCCGCACAGGGTATCGAAGCACAGACACTCGCAAATGTGTATCTGGCACTGGACCATGATCTGGAAGTCTTTCCGGTCATCAACAAGATCGATCTGCCGTCTGCGGATCCGGAAGGCGTTGCACGTGAGATCGAAGACGTGATCGGCATCGAAGCGATGGATGCGCCGAGGATCTCCGCAAAGACGGGTCTGAACGTGCGCGATGTACTGGAAGCTATCGTACATAATATTCCCGCACCTCAGGGTGATCCTGAAGCACCGCTTCAGGCACTCATCTTTGACTCATTATATGATTCCTATAAGGGCGTTATCATTTTCTGCAGGATCAAGGAAGGCTCGTTAAAGCCCGGTATGCGCATCCGCATGATGGCAACCGGTGCGGAGGCGGATGTTGTAGAGACCGGTGTGTTCGGCGCAGGACAGTTCATTCCGTATCCGGACGGACTTTCCGCCGGAATGGTCGGCTATATCACCGCATCCATCAAAAATGTACAGGACACCCGTGTGGGTGATACCGTAACGCTTGCCGAAAACCCTGCGAAAGAGCCTCTTCCCGGCTACAAACGCGTACAGCCGATGGTCTACTGCGGCATGTATCCGGCAGACGGTGCACATTATCAGGATCTTCGTGATGCGCTTGAGAAACTGAAATTAAACGATGCCTCTCTGTTCTTTGAACCGGAGACCTCGGTCGCACTGGGCTTCGGCTTCCGCTGCGGCTTCCTGGGTCTTCTTCATCTGGAGATCATCGAGGAGCGTCTGGAGCGTGAATATAATCTGGATCTGGTCACGACGGCGCCTTCCGTTGTCTACAAGATCCATAAGCTGAACGGAGAAGTGATCGATCTGACGAATCCGCACAACATGCCGGAACCTTCCGAGATCGATTATATGGAAGAGCCCATCGTGGATGCGGAGATCATCGTGACGAGCGAATACATCGGCTCCATCATGGACCTCTGTCAGGAACGGCGCGGCATCTATAAATCCATTGAATATATCGAAGCAAAGCGTGCGGTCCTCAAATATGAACTTCCGTTAAACGAGATCATCTACGATTTCTATGATGCGCTGAAGAGCAGAAGCCGCGGCTATGCATCCTTCGATTATGAACTGAAGGGCTATATCCGTTCGGATCTTGTCAAGCTCGATATTCTGGTGAATCATGAGGAGATCGATGCACTTTCCTTCATAGTCTTCGCAGGATCCGCTTACGACCGCGGCAGAAGAATGTGCGAGAAGCTGAAGGATGAGATGCCCAGACAGATGTTTGAGATCCCGATCCAGGCAGCGATCGGCTCCAAGATCATCGCCCGCGAGACCGTCAAAGCCATGAGAAAGGATGTACTGGCCAAGTGCTACGGCGGTGATATTTCCAGAAAGAAGAAACTTCTGGAAAAACAGAAGGAAGGAAAGAAGCGGATGCGTACCTTCGGCTCCGTGGAGATTCCGCAGCAGGCATTCATGGCTGTGCTGAAACTGGATGATGACTGATCATAAAAATACCGAAAGGAACAGGAATATGGACGAAAGTGTAAAAAGAGAAGCTGAAATCTATATTCATGTTCCTTTTTGTGTGCAAAAATGTAAGTACTGCGATTTCTTTTCCGGTCCGTTCGGAGAAGAAGAGGAGAAGGCCTATTTCGAAACCCTTTCCGAAGAGATCGCAGCGTGTCCGTTTACGGAAGATACGGGGCCGGTTCGAAGCATCTATTTCGGCGGCGGAACACCGGGAAAAACCGATCCGGAACGGATCGGAGGCATTCTTGAAAAGATACGCGGAAGTTTTCAGGTGCGGGATGATGCGGAGATCACACTGGAGGTCAATCCGGGAACTGTGGACTTCGATAAGCTGAAGCACTTCAGGGACAAAGGCATCAACCGGCTGTCTGTCGGCTGCCAGTCCGCCGATGACGGGCTTCTTCGGAAACTCGGACGGATCCATACATTTCAGGATTTTCTGAGGATCTTTTCCGATGCGAGAAAGGCTGGCTTTGATAATATTTCGGTCGACCTGATCTCAGGCATTCCGGGCCTGACCCTCTCTGTATGGGAAAATACGCTGGATCAGATCCTTTCATTAAGACCGGAACATATTTCCGCCTACAGTCTGATCGTGGAGGAAGGGACGCCTTTTTACGCTTTATACAGCGAAGATGCGCCGTGCTTTCAGGAACTTCCTTCGGAAGATGAGGACAGGGAGATGGTCGCACTTACAGACAGACTTCTAAAGATGCACGGTTATCATCAGTATGAGATCTCCAATTATGCGCTTCCCGGCTTTGAATCCCTTCACAACAAGGGCTACTGGGAGGGCGTCCGGTATCTCGGCTTCGGTGCATCCGCCGCTTCCTATGTTCCTGCTTTTTCGGAAGACGGAAGACTGCTTTCGGCGGTCCGCTTCCAGAATGCATCGTCGCTTTCCTATCTGGACAGGCCGTATATCGAAACGGAAACGCTGAAGCCCGGTGACCTTCTTTCGGAATTCATGATCCTCGGACTCCGGATGAACCGCGGAGTCGAAGACCGTGTGTGCAGAGAACGGTTCGGCGTATCTTTTTTCGAAAAGTATGAAAAAGTGATCGCAAAATACAGGCAGGCAGGCGTGCTTCTTCAGGAGAAAGACCGTATCTTTCTGAGTCCGTACGGAAGAGATATTTCCAATCTCCTGTTTGAAGAATTCATCTGACAGCATTCAGATGATCAGGAAACATCCGGGCCGTTTGAAAGACCCGGTCAGATAAAAGATCACATTCCCGGTGTTTTTCCGGGAAAGACAGAAAGGAGACGTAAGTCATGTTTTTAAGAGAAACCAGAACGGAAAACGGTCTTGTCCGCGGTATTCCCGCAGCAGATCCCAGAATCACTTCCTTCAAAGGCATTCCCTTTGCAGCACCTCCTGTGGGTGAGAACCGCTGGAAAGGCCCGAAGCCTGCAGAAAACTGGGAAGGCGTGAGAGAGTGCTATACCTTCGCACCCATCGCAATGCAGCTTGTTCCCGGCCGCGATCCCGACAATATCTATTCCCGTGAGTGGAATGTGGACACCTCGATCGTCATGGACGAAGACTGCCTGTATCTGAATATCTGGACACCGGCGCATACGGCCGACGAAAAGCTTCCCGTCATGGTCTGGTTTTACGGCGGCGGTCTTCGCGAAGGACATCCTTCCGAAATGGAATTTGACGGTGAGCGCATTGCACGCCGCGGCGTGATCCTCGTTTCCGTGAACTACAGAGTCAATGTTTTCGGTTTCCTTGCGCATCCCGAGATCACTGCGACCGCGGAGGATAAGTGCTACACGAACTTCGGAAGCTATGACCAGCGTTTCGGCCTCATGTGGGTCAAGAGAAACATCGCAAACTTCGGCGGCGATCCTGATAATATCACGATCTTCGGACAGTCCGCAGGCGGCAGAAGCACGCTGTTCCAGCTGCTTTCCCCGCTGAATGACACGGATCACATCAAGAAAGCCGTTTCCATGAGCGGCGGCGGCCTCAATCTGATGAACAGATATCCGACTCTTGCGGAAGCGGAAAAGAACGGCGAAGCCTTCTTTGAACATCTGGGAGTGAAGACTCTGGAGGAAGCGAAGAAACTGAGTCAGGAAGAGATCCGCGATGCCTACGGAACATATCGGGGAAGCTTCCCCTTTATCGTGGACGGCGTGTTCATGCCGGAGGATCCCGCGAAGCTTCTGAAGGAAAACAAGCGTCTTAAGGTGCCGTTAATGGCAGGACATACGACCGGCGACATGGGTGACCTGTTTGTCCGCGTGAAGACAAAAGAGGATCTGAAAAAACAGATCATTACACTTGCCGGTGAGGAAGGCGGAAAGGAAGTCCTCGATTATATCAATTTCGATACTACGGACATCAACCGTCTGAAGAATCTCTTTGCGGTCAACAATCAGCGCTTCGGCGTGGAGCTTCTGCAGATGCGCGGCGCGGATGCAGGCCTTCCGATGTATTTCTATTCCTTCGGACCGGAGATCCCCGGCTGGGACAAGCCCGGTGCATTCCATTCGTCAGACCTGTGGTTCGTTTTCGAAACACTGGCAAAATGCTGGAGACCCTTCGTCGGCAAGCACTACGATCTGGCCCGCCAGATGTGCAACTACTGGACGAACTTTGCAAAACACGGCGATCCCAACGGCCCGGATGCGGACGGAACCGCAATGCCCGAATGGAAACCGTTTACAGAGGAATCTCCGTACTCCATGAATTTTGAAGATGTCTGCTTCCTGAACGAGAAGCCGGAAAAGGCTGCTGTAAAACTGCTTCTTGAAAAGACGGCAGAGTATCAGTGGAGAAAATAAGAAGGCAGCGGTCATGCCGCAGCTCAGAGATCGATAAAGGCAGAAACTGCAGGAGAAAAGCATTATGAAATTTGTCATTCAGCGCGTACAGCATGCAGAAGTCAGTGTGAACGGAGAGTGTGTCGGCGCGATCCGGAAAGGATTTCTGGTCCTCATCGGGATCGAAGATGGGGACAGCGAGGCCCTTGCCGATAAAATGATCAAAAAGATGTGCGGACTCCGGATCTTTGAGGATGAGAACGGCAAGACCAATCTTGCGTTAAAGGATGTGGACGGGGAGATCCTTCTGATCTCACAGTTTACGCTCTGTGCCGACGTCCGGCACGGAAACCGCCCCAGTTTCACCGGGGCAGCGAGACCGGAGATCGCCGAGCCCCTTTATGAGTACATCATCCGGAAAACAAAAGAAACTGTGCCGAAGACGGAAAGAGGCGTCTTCGGCGCAGACATGAAAGTATCGCTTCTGAACGACGGTCCTTTTACGATCCTGATGGATTCCAGGGAACTGTTTTGAGAAGATGATATGCACTATTATCACAAGACCGGGAATGCTAATTCAGTATTCCCGGTCTTGCTTTCTAGATGGAATAATTCTATACGGGTTATCCATTCTCAGCCGCTCTGCATAGTGAAATGTTTCCTTCAGCGCGGTTGAGTGAGCGAACGTTGTGAGGAGCATGCT
>JAZUFC010000143.1:0-6827 GCA_045640465.1 Lachnospiraceae bacterium
GGAAAAGCGCGTGTACGGTCTCCGGGTGAACACCATGAAGATCTCTCCGGAGGATTTCCTGAAGATCTCTCCGTTTGCGCTCACGCCTGTTCCGTGGACGGACTGCGGTTTTTACTATTCCGAAGAGGAAAAGCCCGCAAAGCATCCGTACTATTACGCAGGTCTTTATTATCTGCAGGAGCCTTCCGCCATGACACCGGCTCAGATCCTTCCGGTCGGAAAGAATGAAAAGATCCTGGATGTCTGTGCGGCACCCGGCGGAAAATCCACTTTCCTTGCGGCGAAGATGGCCGGAAGCGGCGTGCTTTTTTCAAACGATATCAGCAATTCCAGAGCGCAGGCGCTTCTGAAGAATATGGAGCTTTTCGGGGTGAGGAATGCGGTGATCATGTCCGAGGATCCGGTCAGACTTTCCAGAAAACTGCCCGGTTATTTTGACAGGATACTGATCGATGCGCCCTGTTCCGGGGAAGGCATGTTCCGGAAAGAGCCCGCGGTAATCAGAAGCTGGATCGAACACGGAAACGGCTTTTATGTGAATCTGCAGAAGAGCATTCTGGAATCCTGCCTGACAATGCTGAAGCCCGGCGGAATGATGGTCTATTCCACATGCACTTTTTCGCCGGAAGAAGACGAGGAGATGATCGGTTATCTTCAGACTCTCGATCCGGAAATGAAGATCTGCAAAGTTGACGGACGCTATGAAGGCTTTTCACCCGGAGTTTCCGAAGAGTATAAAGACTGTATCCGGATCTTTCCGCATAGAGTAAAGGGTGAAGGGCATTTTGTCACGCTTCTGAAAAAAGGAGGCGGGGAAGATCCTGTTTATCCGGAAACAGTCCGCGAAGTCATGCGCAAAGAAGAAAAACTTTCTTCGGAGACGGAAGCGTTTTTAAAAAAGATCAAAGGGATCAAGAGAGAAAACATCGTAAGACGGCAGGAGAAGATCTATCTGCTTCCGGATGTGCTTCCGGATCTTTCGGGACTTCGCGTCATGAGGAACGGTCTTCTTCTCGGTGAAGAAAAGAAGAACCGTTTCGAGCCTTCACAGGCTCTGGCCATGGCACTTAAGGAGGATGAATTCGATTCCGTCATTTCATTTTCATCAGGCGATCCGCGCACGATACGTTATCTGAAGGGCGAAACGCTTGACGTTTCGGATATCTGTCCGGATGCGGAAGGATATGTACTTGTCTGTACGGATCATTTTCCGCTCGGATTCGCCAAAGCTTCCGGAGGTGTCCTGAAGAATAAATATCTGGCAGGCTGGCGTTATCTGTAATATGCATGTTTTTTTGACAATGCGCAGTACATCTGATATATTATAGTGAAAGTCAAAATGAATCTGACTTTCACTATAATCAGCCTCCGGCGGATGCGCATGTCAGCATAAGGAATATCTGCTGCTTTCGCAGCATGCTGCCGGCGCAAATAAATGACATTCTGTCGTTTACGATATTTGAAAGGAGATCACATGCAGGGCCTTCTGATCGTAGTTTCCGGGTTTTCCGGCGTCGGAAAAGGAACGCTTATGAAAGAGCTTCTCACACGCTACCCGGAACAGTATGCACTGTCTGTTTCCGCCACTTCGAGAGCACCGAGGACCGGCGAAAAGGACGGAGAAGCCTATTTTTTCAAAACACGCGAGGAATTCCTGAAGATGGCCGGTAACGGCGAACTTCTGGAATATGCGGAATACAACGGTAATTTCTACGGTACGCCGAAACAGTATGTGCTGGATCAGATGAAGACCGGCAGAAACGTGATCCTGGAGATCGAAGTCCAGGGCGGACAGCAGATCAAAAAGATCTTTCCGGAAGCGTTTCTTCTTTATGTCGTACCGCCGAGCGCAAAAGAACTGAAGAACCGTCTGAACGGGCGCGGGACGGAGACGGAGGATGTGATCAATTCCCGTCTGAAACGTGCGGTGTCCGAGGCTGACTATGTGATGCAGTACGATTTTGTGACTGTCAATGATGATTTTGAACGCTGCCTGAACGAGATCCATGAGACCATTCTGAAACAGCAGGAGATAACAGATGTGCGGAGAAGATATATCGCCGCGATCAAAGAAGAACTTTTGAATTTAACAAACGAGGAGAACTGATATGCTGCACCCTTCATACAAGGAAATGATCGAAAAAATGAACAATACCAGAGATGATCAGGATCAGGAGATCACCAGCCGCTATTCACTGGTGATCGCAGCCGCAAAGCGTGCGCGCCAGATCAATTCCGGTTCCGAGCCGCTGGTTGAAAAGAATTCCGAAAAGGAAAAGAATCTTTCTGTAGCCGTTGACGAACTGTTTGCCGGCAAGGTCCATATTCTGGAAAAAGAAGCAGAAACAGAGACCGAAATTCCTGAAGAAACAGAGGAGTGATCGTGAAGGTCTGTTTTATCTCTCTCGGCTGCGACAAGAACCTGACAGACAGCGAGCACATGCTCGGGATCCTGAAAGAGGCAGGCTATTCGTTTACGGATGATGAAAATGATGCGGATATCGTGATCATCAATACCTGCGGCTTTATCGGAGATGCAAAAAAAGAAAGCATCGACGAGATCCTGCGTATTGCCGCATTAAAGGAAAACGGAACGCTTCAGGCGCTTGTTGTGACCGGCTGTCTTGCTGAGCGTTATGCATCCGAACTCGAAAAAGAGATCCCCGAGATCGACGGGGCACTCGGCATCGCTTCCTGGGACAGGATCGCAGAGGTCGTTTCGGATGCGGTAAACGGACTTCATCCGCATGTGTTTGCGGATCATGATATTCTCTGCACGTCCGAACACAGAGTTCTGACGACGGGCGGTCATTATGCCTATCTGAAGATCGCGGAAGGCTGTGACAAGAGATGTACCTACTGCGTGATCCCTTATGTGCGCGGAGCATACCGTTCCGTTCCGATGGAACAGCTTCTGAAAGAGGCTGAGACACTTACGGAAGGCGGCGTCAGGGAACTGATCCTCGTTGCACAGGAGACGACGCTTTACGGAACGGATCTGTACGGAAAGAAAATGCTTCCCGAACTTCTGAAAAAGCTGTCCGGACTTCCCGAACTTCAGTGGATCCGTATTCTGTACTGCTACCCGGAGGAGATCACAAAAGAGCTGATCGACGAGATCAGAGACAATCCGAAGGTCGTTCATTATCTGGACATGCCGGTACAGCATGCCTCGGATGCGGTACTGAAGCGCATGGGCAGAAAAACGACCGGACAGGAATTCAGAAACTGCATCCGCATGATCCGGGAAGAGATTCCGGATATGGTATTCAGAACCACCATGATCACCGGATTCCCCGGAGAAACAGAGGAGGATTTCGAAGAACTGAAACGCTTTGTATCCGACATGCGTTTTGACAGACTCGGTGTTTTTGCCTACTCCAGAGAAGAGAACACACCGGCTGACAGGATGAATGAACAGATACCCGAGCGCATCAAAAAGAAGCGCAGAAAAGAGATCATGCTTCTGCAGCAGCAGATCGCATTTGCGGCTGCGGAGAATAAAGTCGGAAGTACTGTCCCTGTCATGGTGGAGGGGCGCATCACGGGAGAAGAGGATGTTTATGTCGGAAGAACCTATATGGATGCTCCCGATGTGGACGGTTATATTTTCATCAACAGTCATTTTGAACTGATGTCCGGAGATTTTATCCGAGTGAAGATCACGAAGGCCTCCGGATATGATCTGATAGGAGAGATCGTAGAATGAATCTGCCGAACAAGCTGACAATTTCACGTGTTCTGATGATTCCTGTCTTTCTTGTGTTTTTTCTTCTGAAGGAACAGATCCCCTGGGGAAAATATGCAGCTGCGGCACTGTTTGTCATTGCCTCCTGTACGGATTTCCTTGACGGAAGGATCGCAAGAAAACAGCATCTTGTGACCAACTTCGGAAAATTCATGGATCCGCTTGCGGACAAGCTTCTTGTCTGTTCCGCATTGATCTGCTTCGTGTATTTCCGGCTGATGCCGGTCTGGGCCGTGATCGTGATCGTGGCGAGGGAATTTATCATCAGCGGTTTCCGGCTGGTGGCAGCCGAAAAAGGGGTCGTTCTTGCGGCAAGCAGGCTGGCAAAAGTGAAGACAGCCTGTCAGATGATCATGACCGTCGTTCTGATCCTGTCGCTTCCCGGCGGATTCTTCAGTGTCTTATCGGCTGTGCTGATCTATGCATCCTTAATTCTTACGGTTCTGTCCCTTGCGGAATATCTGTATCAGAACCGGCATCTTATGGACGGAGAGATCTGATGACGGAATACAAAAACGAAACCGCAGAAAAACTGGTTTCACTTCTGAAAAAGAAGAATATGATCATTTCTACGGCGGAATCCTGCACAGGCGGTCTGATCGGTGCTGAGATCGTCAGTGTACCGGGTGCTTCGGACGTGTTTATGGAAGGATACATCACCTACGCAAACGAGATCAAGATCCGCGAACTCGGCGTGAAAAGAGACACACTGTTCTGTTACGGAGCGGTCTCGGAAGAATGTGCGAAGGAGATGGCGGAAGGCCTTCTGAAAAAGACGGGCTGCGATATCGCGGTGGTATCCACGGGAATTGCGGGACCGGGCGGCGGAACGGAAGAAAAGCCGGTCGGACTTGTTTATATCGGTATTGCGCTGAAAGGAGCAGTCGTCGTTCTGGAAAATCATTTTCAGGGTGACAGACAGATGATCAGACGGCAGACTGTGGAAAGAGCATTGAAAGAAGTAACGGGAATACTGGAAGAGGAAAAGCTGATATGACGGACATTCATGCCATTATTCGGAATCTTAAAAGCAAAAACAATCAGGAGGAGAATCTGAAGGCTTATTTCGAAGAGCTTTCCGGCCGCTATGAGCAGTACTTTACAGTCACGCTTGCGTTTTCCTTTCTGGAACTCTGCGGGATCCTGAAAGATGCCGCGGATGCCAATGAGGCGTTCCCGGATATTTATGACGGAACTCTTTCCGGCATCTGCACGGATCTTTCGGAAGCTCTTCAGGCATATTATCTGAATGGTGATGCAGTTTCTTCCGGCAGAATGACCGCTCTTCGAAGCGAACATATCGCGGCAGTCGAACGGATCTCGAATGCGGTGGACGTATACACGCTTGACGAGTATATCCTGAACCGGATCGAATACCGTTTTGCCGAAAACGGTTCTCCCGAAAAAGAATTTACAGACGGAGATCTGACGGATATGCTGATCGCATGGCTTACCGGGATCCCCCGCGATGTACAGAATCTGAGCATCGCAAGGATCGTCGAGCAGCTGCCTGTCAGAATGACGAAAAACCGCTTTTACGAGATGCTTTCCGAACGTCTCGGCATATATAAAGAATCCGATACCGAAGCGCTTTCCTCGGTTGTTTCCATGCTCCTGTCGGCATCCGGTCTGAATGAAGATCTGCCTGCGGATCCTTTGTATGCACCGCTGATCCGGATGGATCAGGCACTCCGCACGGATGATCTGAAAAATGTATCAAAAAAAGATTTTGAAATATATGAAAATACGCTTCTTGCATCTTCTATAGCACTGAACCGGAATATGGATCTCGGCTCCGCGCTTCAGAATGTGCTGAATGCGTTTTCGGGCGTCCTTCTTTCCGGCGGACACGGATCCGGCGCAGCTTCAGAAAACGCCGGGATCCTGATCTCAAAAACACTTGAATGGTCGGAAAACTGTCAGAACGGAATGGATGAGCTGTACGCGCTCTGCGAAAAGCTCGAAGGCGTTCTGGAAGAGACGCGTGAAAAGATCGAGGAAGCTGCAGGTGTGCTGGAAAGCATCCGTCTTCAGTACGG
The DNA here is from genome assembly GCA_045640465.1 of Lachnospiraceae bacterium. Taxonomy (GTDB): domain Bacteria; phylum Bacillota; class Clostridia; order Lachnospirales; family Lachnospiraceae; genus UBA1267. The sequence continues at coordinate 5,788 of JAZUFC010000143.1, forward strand.
AAAAGACGATGCGGAGACTGAAGAATCCTGCCGGACGATGGAGATGCTTTCGATCCTTTCGGGAAACAGTGCTTTTGCACCGCTTGAACCCGTGCAGGGAGTGCCGGTTTCCGATGCATTCCTTCGGGAAAAAGAGGATCTTGTGCTGAAGCGGTACGCGTCTCTGTTCGAAGAAGTGAAGAGACCTTATCTGCGTGCAGCCATGGCAAGGGCGATATCCGTACTTCCTCCGCATTTCTCCACACAGGAGGAAGTGGAAAACTATATCATGGATTCTCTGTCCGGCTGCCGCGACGAGGCTGAAAAGCGCTGCTGTACAGAACTTCTGAAGAAGATCACTGAGGAGTAAAATGACTTTTTTCCGATACCTTTACTACGGAACATCTCTGGATGAAAGAAGGGGGAGGCTTTCACGGGAAATCAAAGCCGGCCGTCTTCCGAAGGATGTTTATGTCATTGCGCTTCCGGAAGAAGAGACGCATCTTGTCTCGATCCATCCCGGAAAAGAGCTTCAGAAAGGGTATCAGAAAAAAAGCGGACTTTTCGTGATCGGTCTTGCAGGTTCTCTGGAGGAGGCACAGGACCTTTCCGGAAGCATCATCGCCATGATCTATAAAAAGACAGGTGCATTCGGGATCCGGCAGTATTTCGAACCCTTTATGAAGGAGACACTCTGATGGCGGTATTCTTGGGAATTCTAAAGGTGACCGGGATCGTTCTTCTGTCTCTTGCAGGTTTTGTTCTGTTTCTGGTCCTGATCATTCTGCTGGTGCCTGTCAGGTACGGCGGTACGTTCAGATATCGGGATAAAGCAGACGGAGAGATCTTCGTCACATGGCTTTTAAAGTTACTTTCGGTAAAACTTCTGTTTCGGGGAGGAAAGCCGGAACTTTCCATAAGGATCCTCGGTTTTCTGAAACCCGGCGGAAAGAAAAAAGTGCCGCCCGAAGAAGAGGACGCTGCGGAACCGGAGACGGAAAGCAATGCGTCAGCAGAGGAAACGGAAGAAGAGCAGGACGCGGAAAACAAAAAGAAAGACA
>JAZUFC010000144.1:0-19117 GCA_045640465.1 Lachnospiraceae bacterium
TCCTTGATACCTGCAAGTGCTTCCCAGGGATAGGTATAGCCTGAAAGATATTCCTTCACTTCCGGATAAGTCTGTGAAAGATCATATAAATCGTTGATCGTATACATGTTTTATTCCTCTTTTACCGGATCTTCAGAAGATGTCCGGAATTCTTCATAGCCTTGATGATGGCGTTGACATTCTTCTCGCAGGCATCCAGTGTTCCCGCTTCCGCCATGACGCGGAGCACAGGTTCAGTACCGGATTTTCTGAGAAGCACTCTGCCGTTTGATCCGAGTTCGGCCGTGCACTGATCAACAGCGTCCGTAACAGCCTTGTCGTTCATTGTTTCGTCCTTGTCGTCCACTTCGACGTTCTTCAGAACCTGCGGATACATCTCGCAGCCGGAAGCCAGTGTTGAAAGCGGAAGGTTCGTCTCGATCATGACAGACATCAGCATGATGGCTGTAATGAGGCCGTCACCGGTATGCGCAAATTTGCGGAAAATGATATGACCGGACTGTTCGCCGCCGATCAGATGATCGTTTTCCTTCATGTTTTCGTAAACATAACGGTCGCCGACCGCAGTCTTTTCGTAACGGATACCCGCTTCGTCAAGCGCCTTGAACAGGCCGATGTTCGACATGATGGTCGCTACGACCGTGTTGGAAGGAAGCATGCCGTGAGACTTCATCCATTTGCTGCAGATGTACATGATCTTGTCGCCGTTGATCTCGTTTCCGTTCTCATCGACTGCAAGACAGCGGTCCGCATCGCCGTCAAAGGCAAAACCGACGTCCAGATTGTTTTCACGTACATAGTTCTGAAGGCCTTCGATATGTGTGGATCCGCAGTTTGAATTGACATTCGTGCCGTCCGGCGTGTCGTTGATGACGTAGGTCTTTGCTCCGAGCGCATCGAATACGGCACGTGCGATCATCCAGGATGCGCCGTTTGCGCAGTCCAGTGCGACCTTGTGCTTTTCAAAGGAACGTGTCGGAATACTGGTCAGATAGCCGATGTAGCGGTTTCTGCCGGTATAGAAGTCGATCGTCTTGCCGATATCTGCGCCGGTCGCATACGGAAGATCACGCGGATTTCCGTCGATGAAGCGTTCCAGCTGATCCTGCGTGCTGTCGTCCATCTTCTCACCTTCGAAATTCATCAGCTTGATGCCGTTGTCGGAGAAGGGATTGTGCGATGCGGAGATCATGACGCCGCAGTCAAAGTTTTCGGTCCTGGTGATGTAGCTCACGCAGGGAGTCGTCGTCACATGAAGCAGGTATGCATCCGAACCGGAAGCCGTAATGCCTGCCGCAAGTGCGTTTTCATACATATAGGAAGAACGTCTGGTATCCTTGCCGATCACGATCCTTGCAGGAGCAGAACTTTCTTTTTTATAGTACCATCCTAAAAAACGTCCGATCTTAAATGCATGTTCCGCCGTCAGATCTTTGCCGGCCATGCCGCGGAAACCGTCTGTGCCAAAATATTTTCCCATTTTTATGTAACCTTTCTGTAACATTTCAGGATAGTCTTATTATAATCTACTGCCGTTTTCTTGTCAACGGAATATTTGTTACGAGTTTGTTAACAATTTCAATCTCAGAAAGCACGTACTCCGGTTGAAAAAAGGTGTTTTTATGATTATAATACAGTAAAAGCGCAATGACAGGCGCATCGAAAGGAACAAAGATCCGATATGGCATTCGACGGCATACTTGTGCACGCACTCGTTCAGGAGCTCGATCAGGTCCTTCAGAACGGACGCATCAATAAAATACAGCAGCCCGAACAGCAGGAACTGCTTATCACCGTAAAAACAGACGACGGACAGAAGCGTCTTCTGCTTTCAGCCAACGCCTCTCTTCCGCTTCTTTATCTTACGGAAGAAAACAAGCAGAGCCCGCTGACCGCACCGAACTTCTGCATGCTTTTAAGAAAACACATCGGTTCCGCACGGATCGTATCGGTCACGCAGCCCGGTCTTGAAAGGATCGTGGATATCGAACTTGAACATCTGAACGAACTCGGCGATCTCTGCAGAAAACATCTTATCACGGAACTGATGGGAAAATATTCCAACATCATATTCACCGATGAATCCTTCCGGATCCTCGATGCCATCCGGCGCGTTCCCCCGACCGTTAGTTCTGTCAGAACCGTTCTTCCCGGTGAAAACTGGTTTATTCCGGAAACGCAGGGAAAGAAAGATGCGCTCACCGAGACCCGCAGCGGATTTCTTTCGGATCTTCACGATAACGAGCGCCTGACGGAAGCGGTCTCCGCACATTATACCGGTTTTTCGATCCCGTCGGTCTCCGAAATGCTTCTTTCTTCGGGCCTTGACGGAAGCCGCTTCGTATCCGAGCTTTCCTCTTCCGAAAAAGAGCTTTTCTGTGACAGCTTTCTTTCCTATACCGGAAAGATCGCCGGCTGCTGTTTCAGACCTCAGATCGCATACCGGAAAGGCAATGAGCCTGAACAGTTTTCCGCCATGCCGCTTGTTTCCTATCAGAATGCGCCCGAGACCTTTACTGTCATTGATCATTCATCGGTATCCGCTCTTCTGTCAGAATATTACAGCCGTAAAAATCTCCAAAACAATATGCGTCAGCGTTCGCAGGATCTGAAGAAGGTCGTTCAGAATCTTCTGGACCGGGCCGTGAAAAAACTCGATCTTCAGAATAAGCAGATGAACGACACAAAAAAGATGGAGCAGAACCGTCTCTATGGCGAACTTCTGAACGCCTGGTCCTATATGCTGCCGGTCGGTGAAAAAACAGTCACGGTACAGAATTACTATGATGAGAACCGTGAACTTGTCATACCCGTGGATCCCGACCTTTCGATCGCGGATAATGCAAAAAAATATTTCGACCGCTACGGAAAGCAGAAACGTACGGCGCAGGCTCTTTCTCAGCAGATTCCGGAAACAGAGGATGAGATCAGCCATCTCTCCTCGATCCTGACTTCCATCGATCTTTCGACAGACAATGATGCGCTTCTTCAGATCCGTGAGGAGATGGCAGAATCGCATTATATCAGAAAGATCCCGTCCGGAAAAGGAAAGGCCGTCAAAAGTCATTCCAGACCTTATCACTATCTTTCCAGTGACGGCTTCCACATCTATGTGGGAAAGAACAACCTGCAGAATGACGAACTGACGCACCGCTTTGCAAAGGGAAACGATCTCTGGTTCCATGCAAAGAAGATGCCGGGATCTCATGTGATCCTGGTCACGGAAGGACGTGAAGTGCCCGACCGTGCGTATGAAGAGGCTGGCGCACTGGCTGCCTATTATTCTTCAGGACGGGATAATGAAAAAGTGGAGATCGACTATGTGCCGAAGAAAGAGGTCAAAAAGCCTGCGGGAGGAAAGCCCGGCTTTGTCGTGTACTATACGAACTACTCGCTCATCGCGGTACCGGATATCTCAGGTCTTACTCTCCTGTCCAGATGACGGTTCAGAACACTGACACCTTCTTTTGACATTTGATTCCGAGTATGATATAGATATATAGAAATAAACAGGTGTATCGGAGCATTTATGATATCTTGCTTCTGCCTGACCGTTATACCTTCATTCTGTAAGGAGTTTTCTCATGAGCTTCAATAAAAACAGCTGGATCACTTCCGGCATCATTTTTGTTCTTGCTGCAGCCTTTACGATCTTCTGCGGCATACTCATTGCCAATATGACCGGTAAAACCGAAAAAAAGGATCCGGAAAATACTGATCAGCAGGTAGCCGAAGAGAATGTCGATCCGCCTGCGCAGTCCGATCCTTTTGAAGAAGCGGCGTCCGATGAATCCGGAATTGAGATCATCGAATCCGATTCCACAGAAGAACCGATCACACTTCCGCCCTCCGATCCGCATCCGAAGCGTGAAAAAAGAAATTTAAGTCCGCTGAGCGCAGAACAGCTTGCACAGATCCAGGGGGCTTATGACGGAACCGTGAAGACCTTCTACTGCACCGGAGCACCCGACATCAACAACCGCCCCGGAAGCTGCAATGAGCTTTTCGGTTACTTTGCGGCGAACTTCCCCGATTTTCTTGTCTATAACTCCGCCGATCCGTCGCAGGCGAACTGCTCCTTCACCTTTGTTCTTCTGAATGAGTACAACAATAATACGGCTGCCGTTCTTGACATTCTGAATCAGTACGGCATCAAAGCGGTATTCTTTACCGATGTCGCCTACTGTCAGGCAAATACCGATCTGATCCGCAGGATCATCAGAGAAGGCCACGAGATCGGTTCTCTGGGTGCCTCCTTCCCGGATGGCGGTCTTGCCTGGTTCCCGCTTGAAAATCAGATGACCGATATCGTTAATTTTCATCAGTACATGATGGATGCTTTTGACTATTCGATGGATAAATTCCTCTTCGGATATGATGTTTACAGCGATCAGTCTCTTGCTCTTCTGAAACAGCTCGGTTACCGTGCGGTATTCTACAGCATCAATTATGCGGACTATGACAGCAATATGCAGATCAACCCTGATGCCTTTGTTCTGGATATGGAAACACGGCTTCACTACGGTGCGCTGTATTCTCTTCATACCTGCAACAATGCGATCCTGACGGTACTTCCGAATCTGATCAATTATATCTACAATCACGGATACCTGATCGAGCCGGTCTATTAACAGCAATTTCATTTACAGCTAAAAAGAACTCCCTTCCGCAGGTCTTCGCTGCAATGCAGCGGACAGGTTCACGGAAGGGAGTTCTTTTTATGTTTATTCTGTTGTCACAGGACTCTGGGTCTGAACAGGGAACGGACCTTTCCGAGGATCCTGACTTCATCGACAATGATGGGATCCATCGTATCGTTCTCCGGCTGCAGACGGTAGTGACCGTTTTCTTTATAATACGTTTTCACGGTTGCACTGTCATCCAGAAGTGCAACGACGATGTCACCGTTTCTGGCGCTTTCCATGGATTCCACAAGAAGAAGGTCTCCGTCGAAGATACCGGCATTTATCATGGATTCACCCTTTACCTGAAGCATGAAGGTATCGTTTGCGGTCTTCGGCATATACTCGGAAGGAATGGCGAAATAGTTTTCAACATTCTCTTCCGCAAGCAACGGCGTGCCTGCAGCGACCTGACCGACGATCGGGATCGGCACATTTTCCTTGCGGACCATCTGGAAGCTTTCATCCAGGATCTCGATGGCTCTCGGCTTGGTGGGGTCGCGGCGGATATATCCGTTCTTCTCAAGCGTATTCAGATGTGCATGCACGGATGATGTGGAATTCAGATGCACCGCCTTGCAGATCTCGCGGACCGACGGCGGATATCCTTTCAAAAGACATTCCGATTCCATATATTTCAAGATCTCAAGCTGCTTGTCGGAAATCTTCCCGTTTCCCATCTGCATATCCTCCTGTGCATTTATTGTCTGATGACTGTTCTTTGCGCCGCTGAAAGCACGCAAGACCGGTCATCCTGTCTTCCCGTAAGAATTATAGCACAGTATCCGCAGAAAATCAAACAAAAGTTCGGACTGTTTGTTCGATTCTTTCCATGTGGCAAGCCGCTTACAGATCGTCCTTTGAGACCCTTTTTCCGTCTCTCCAGATACGCTCCAGATCATAGAACAGGCGGTCTTCTCTGTTGAAAATATGAATGATCACATCATTATAATCCATCAGGATCCAGGAATTTGTCCTGTAGCCTTCTATGGAGCGTCTTTCATAGCCTGCTCTTCCGAGTGCTTCGTCAACGGAATCGGATAATGCGGAGACCTGACGTTCGTTATCGCCGGAGCAGATGATAAAATAGTCCGCGATCACGGAGACTTCGGAAATATCCAGTACAACGATGTCATGACCCTTCTTTTCTTCCAGTGCCGCATAAGCAGCCTTTACAAGTGCCTTGGATTCTTCTTTCATGTGTTCGTTTATTCCTCACTTTCAGGATATCCTGCTTTTTTCCGGTAAAACTCATATACCGCCTTTGTTGCAGGATCCAGATTCTTTTTCTTTTCCGAAACGTAACGGATCGTACCGTTCGCGATCATCATCGCACCGAGATGCCAGTCTTCAAACGAGACCTTTCTGATCTTCTCAAGTTCCGGCGCTTTATTGCGGTTCGGTTCGATATAATCCGCAATGAAAAGGATGAGTTCCAGAGGACTCATATCCGGTTTTCCCGTCGTATGACAGGCGACTGCGCTTAAGATCTCCGGATCGGTGATCCCGTATTCCTCTTCTGCAAGATATGCCCCCATCTTTGCGTGAAGAAGAGACGGATCCTCTTTTTCAAACTCGGTTGCCTCGATCTTCCACTTTCTGCAGAGCTTCAGCCGTTCGCCGTCCGGTATGCACTTTGCACAGTCGTGAAGCAGTCCGGCAAGATAAGCCTTTTCCATATCGGCACCGTAGCGCATGGCAAGACATGCGGCCGTGTAGGCAACGCCCAGCGTATGCTGATAGCGGTCCTTATCCAGCTCCTTTTTGATCTGTTTGTGGATCTCCTGATACTTTTCCGTTAATGTAAGCATACTCTTTATCCTCAGTCTTCAGTTCCGGTACAGACCGTTTTCCAGAATATATTCAGCCGTTTTTTCCGGCAGCAGACCGGAAAGGCTTTTCTCTTCGCCCGCAAGACGGCGGATCATGGTAGAGGAAACATCGACTTCCTTCATTTCATACAAACGGATATCCGCATAAGGATAAAGTTTTTTCAGTCTGCCTATCTGTAAAAGCATCTCCTCGCGGCTGTTTCCGGGACGCATAAACGCACCGATCACGGCAAGAGACAGAACCGTTCCGATCTCGTGCCACTTATCCATATACAGAAGCTGGTCCGCTCCCACCAGAAAATGAAATTCGGAATCCGGTTCCTGTTCATGAAGGATCCTGAGTGTATCCGAAGAATAGGTGTTTCCCTCGCGAAGGATCTCCATATCCGAATACACGGCCCACGGAATATCTTCGATCGCGAGCCTGACCATGTTTTCCCTGTGAACAGCTGCGGATATCTTCTGCTTTTCCAGCTTATATGCCGGGATCCCGGAAGGCATTACCAGTATGCATTCCGGAGAAGCGGCCTCATAAAAAGTCTCCGCCATCCGGATATGCCCGTAGTGGATCGGGTCAAAAGTGCCGCCCAGGATCCCGACTCTTCTTTTTTTCTGTTCTGTCATTTCGGAAGTACGATCTTTCTGTCTTCTCTTTTTCGTGCCTGCTTGTAAAGCACGATCTTTTTTCCGATCACCTGAACGACCTCCGCATAGGTCTTTTCGGAGATCATTTCCGCAAGTTCTCCGGGATCGTCCATGCAGTTTTTCAGAACGCCGAGCTTCACGAGCTCACGTGCCTCCAGAACCTCCTGGATCGCTGTGATCATACCGTCCGTGAGACTTTCCTTTCCGACATTCAGGACCGGATCCAGATTCATTGCAAGTCCCTTTAAATATGCTCTCTGTTTGCTTGTCATTTCAATATCAGCTTTCTTTTATCTGTTAAAACTTTCTGCCGCCGCCGGAACCGGATCTTCCGCTCGACGAAGAATAATGCGAAACATGGGTGGATGAATGGGAGGATGAGCTTCCTCTTGAGGATCCTCCGGAAGAGGATTCCGTCACGATCTTTGTGGACGTCGTATGCGTATAAAGAAGCCTCTTTGTACTGCTCACGATCGCTACGGAGTCTGTCTTCAGCGCTTCCGCAGCTGTCTTCTTTTCGCTTATCTTTTCATGATCATCCAGTTTTCCTTTTGTGATCGCGGTTGCAATGGCACTGATGATCGCGCTGACGCTTGCCATCAGACCGACGCCGACATCAGAGACCGGAGTCCTTCCCTTTCTGTAGGCAAAGACTGCATCGTGCACGAGCTGGTCGGCTCCCTTTTTGCATTCCAGATCATCTTCCAGAATATATCTGGAATTCAGATTGATCTGATTCCATGCTTTCGAGATATTGGCTTCACCCTTACCCGTACCGAGCACGTCGTAGCGTATCATGTTTCCGGTATGGATCATAGTGATCGTCAGGCCTTCCTCCGGATAGCCGTTGAAATAACGGTAATCGGACGCAAACTCGTTTACCGTAAGTCCGCAGGAGGAATCCGCAGTCAGAAAGAGAATATCCGCTTTGTTCTTTTTGATTCCCTTTTGTATCTTCTCGATCAGATCTTTTTCCTCTTCATCCGTAAAAAGGTCCGCGCCGTCAACCAAAACAGGAAGATCCGGATCCCGGTCCGCCGCATAAGTACGGGAGGACCTGTCCGCATGGAACTGGTCAAACCCTTCGGGATACCAGTCCGGCAGATCAAAGATCTCAGAATAGCATTTGTCAAATTCCAGAAGATACTGATAGACACCCTCCGCATAATCACCCGAGACCATGTACGGATACATGGCATCGTCCACGCGGTTATTGACATCCACAGTAAAGAGATCCTCACACATTCCGCAGCAGAATGTCCACCAGCCGCGGTCACGGTCATCCATACAGATCATCAGAACGATTCCGGAAAAATCATCTCCGAAGCCGTAGCCTCTGTAGACATAGTAATCCGCAGCGATCATCTGGTGTTCCATTCCGAAGGTCGAATCCGTTGTGTAAACGGTGAAATCGACATTGTATTTTTCTCTGAATGATCTCAGAGCACGTACGATACGGGCTTCATCTCTGTCCGCGAAAATATGGGCATCATCCTGAATGAGCGGCAGGTCCTCTCCGTGGAAATCCACAAAAGAATCAGGGTCTTCCGGAAGCCAGAACGGAATATCCTCCGGGACCTCCTTCAGTTCTTCCTCTCCGGATGTGCCTTCTGTCTCTTCTGTGCTCTCTTCTTCTGTGCTTTCCTCTTCCGTGTTTTCTCCGGATGCGCTTTCTTCTTCCGTACTCTCTTCCGGATACGCATCCGTTCCGTTTCCGATATACTCGAATGCAGCGTTCAGATAATCCGTGATCACATCCGCCATCGAATGATCCTCGTTCTGCCAGGAGCTTCTGAATACGTTAAACAGCTGATGATACTCGCCGTCCGAAAGTCTTTCATTGATCTTTCCGAAGGTATAGATGCCGTAGGTCGTATCCTCCTGATTAAAGACCAGCATTAATGCAGTCTTCGGAGACGGACCGTATCCGAATCTGTTTGCATTGAAGAAACGGTTCGCAAAAGCTGTCATTTCCTCGCCGTCTTTCATGCTTTCCGCAAGACAGACGACAAAATCACATTCGTATTTTTCGATCGCTTCCGTACACATTCTGTTGAGGCGTTTTTCATCCGCCTCGGAAACAGATCCGGTGTAATCGTTGAAGCGCATATAGGAACGGTCGTAAGACGCTGTTTCAGATTCTCCGGAAGGATCCTCTTCCGGTGTTTCAGACTCAGACAGCGATCCCTCTGTTTCCTCAGATCCTTCCGTCTCAGCCTGCTGACTTTCCGTGTCCCTTCTTCCGCCGAGCTTTCCGTCCATCATGACGGCCGCCTCCGCAGAATAAGAGATCATGGAGAATACAAGAAGGATCATGATCAGTGCGGCAAATTGTCTTTTCTTCATCGTCTGCCTCCTTAATGCACAAAGAGAAGGAACTGAACGAGATACGCCAGAACGCCTGCGAGGGCAAAGATGCCTGTGTAGGTCAGTTTCTTCCTCTTTTTGCTGACAGGAACCTCTCCGATGATCTTGCCGGTCTGTCCGTTTACTGCAAAACGGTATTTTTTATTTTCGTATTTCAGATTGAGCAGATACACCGGAAGCATGCCGTAACGTACGCCGGTATCGGTAAGATACATTTCGTGACCGACGACACGGCGGTTTGTATAACTTCCGGCAGTATTCGCGGAAAGGACATCCATTGCCGTATTCAGCATTCTCCTTTCGGCCCGCTTCAGGCAGGTATCCGGATCCTCATCAAAGCGTTCCGCAAGATATCCCGAAAGATATGCGGTATTGAAAGGAACCAGTTCAGAGAAATCATAGTTGCCGACAGAATCCATCAGATCGTTTTCCATCTTTTTGCTGGCATCCACGCTGACGTTCTCAAAATGCATGCTGCCTTCCGTATTGAATTCGTAAGTGGATGTGTGCGTATAGGAATATTCACTGTCACTGCTGTGGGTCACTTCATCCGCGTTCACGCGAAGGGAGCCGCTCATGGTTGCATGATAGAGCCAGTAATGCACGTAAACACCGGTCACCTTGGAAAGCTCCAGACGGTCGATAAAGCGGTAAGGAAGAAAATGCTTCCCTTTGATATGATTTCTGACAGCTTTTTCAAGACCTTTTCTGTCGATCTTAAAAGGAATAATGACATTCGGTTTCAGACCTTCGTCCAGACGGTCTGTAATGACGACCTCGCTGGAGCAGTACGGGCAGGTCATGGCTGCTGTCGTTTCATCTGTCTGCAGGGTCGCTCCGCAGGACTTGCACTGATAAACTTTCAGACCTTCCAGCTGTTCACTGCTCTGCATGAAAGAAGCCTTATAGTCACCCCAGTCAAAATCCTGAAGCTCGCCGGTCTCCTGCTCGATCGTCACTTCACGTCCGCAATGCTGGCATGTAAGCGTCTGTGAAAGAGCAGAAAACTTCAGCACTGAACCGCAGCCCGGACATTTGTACGAATATACCGAATTGCTCATGTTTTCTCCTTTCTTCAGAATGTCTGTTATCTGAAATAATCAAAAGCATGTCCGTACATACGGACGGTATCTCCTTCTTCGATGCCCTGATCCTCGAGTTTCTGAAGGATGCCCGCATCCTTCAGGAAACGCTGGAAGAATGCAAAACCCTTTTCGGAATCCAGATTGGTATAGCCGAGCATTTTCTCGATTCTCGGACCTTCGACCACATATACGTGCGGTTCGGGATGCTCGACCGTATAGGGAAGATTTGCCGTGGTATCGACTTCGTATTCGAATTCCGGTTCATAGACCGTCACTTCACGCGGCATTTCGGAAAGTCTCTTTTCGAGATAGGATACAAGCTCCTTCGTTCCCTGATGCGCGATCGCAGACACCTCAAAAACAGGCAGTTCCGGGGATTCATAGGCCTTCCGGATCCGCTCCACGCTTCCGGTATGATTCTCGATCTCCTCATCCGAAAGAACGATACTGTCGATCTTGTTCAGAACGAGGATCTGCGGTTTTTCCGCAAGCAGCGGATCATACTTCCGGAGCTCTTCGTTCAGGATACGGATATCCTCAACGGGATCTCTTCCCTCTGTCGAAGCCGCATCGACAACGTGAAGGAGAAGCTTGCATCGTTCCACGTGTCTGAGAAACTCATGACCGAGTCCCATTCCTTCGGATGCACCTTCGATAATTCCGGGAATATCCGCCATGACAAAGCCTCTTCCGTCACCGAGCTCCACCATGCCGAGCACGGGATTCAGCGTGGTAAAATGGTAGGCTGCGACCTTGGGACGGGCATTGGAGACAGCCGAGATCAGTGTGGATTTTCCGACACTCGGGAATCCGATGAGACCCACATCCGCGATCACCTTCAATTCAAGGCGGATCCACAGTTCCTGTGCCGGCTGACCGGGTTTTGCATATTTCGGGACCTGCATGGTGCTGGTCGCAAAATGCATATTTCCGATGCCGCCTTTTCCGCCGTGCAGAACGGTCTGCCGCATATTTTCACCGGACATATCCGCAATGACTTTTCCGCTTTCTTCATCATATATTACTGTACCTTCCGGTACTTTTATGATCAGGTCTTCGCCGTCCGCGCCGTGTTTTCTTCTGTTTCCGCCTTCTTCACCGGGACCGGCCACATATTTCTTCTGATGGCGGAAATCCTCAAGCGTATTCATTCCTTTGTCTACGACAAAAATGATATCGCCGCCTCTTCCGCCGTCGCCGCCGTCAGGTCCGCCGTTTGCCACGAATTTTTCTCTCCGGAAGGAGATGTGACCGTCCCCGCCTTTCCCTGATTTGATATATACTCTTGCACGATCTGCAAACATAGTACTCTCCGAATTTTAAAAAAGGCCCCACTAACGTGAGGCCCTAAAGAAAATCACAAACCGTTGTAACTATTCAGTCCCCATTCGCAAAACCACTGCTTCGCAGCTTCTGTTTTGCTCATGTGGTTACTTCGCCACAGAAATTTATGGTCATCTGCTTCGAATGCAAGCATTCATGCATATGACCAAAAATTACAGTGGCTCTGAATAGTTTCAAATTATTCAGCAACACTTGCAACTCTTTCTTCATATACAGAACACTGCTTCTTGTCTCTGCCTAAACGCTCAAAATGAACGTAGCCGTCTTTTAAAGCATACAGTGTATCATCGCCGCCGAGACCTACGTTAACGCCGGGATGAATATGTGTTCCGCGCTGCTTATAAAGGATATTGCCAGCCTTTACGAACTGACCGTCTGCACGCTTCGCGCCCAGTCTCTTGGACTCGGAGTCTCTGCCGTTCCTTGTAGAACCTACACCTTTTTTATGAGCGAATAATTGAAGATTCATTTTTAACATGATTTAACCCTCCTCAAATTCGATAGTGATAAACTCTCCGTAGGATCCTTCGATGCTCTGGATACCCAGAACAAAAGAATTCAACAGGAGTTCAGACTCTTTCGAAACCCGTTTGAGCCGATAGTAAAAATACCCGTCCTCTTCGTTGACGGCCAGATTTTCCGCCGGGTCACCGGTAAATACCTCAATGGAATTGACCGTATTGTATGCAAGTACGGAAACCGCGCTGCAGACAATATCGGAGCCTTCCTCCGCATATCCGCTGTGGCCGGAGATCTGAAATCCGTACACGAGATCTTCAGAATTCCGAAATACAGTAACCTTCGTCATCTCAGCAAAAATTTATTTTGTGATAGACTCGATCTTCACTGCTGTGTAGGCCTGTCTGTGACCGTTCTTGTTGTGGTATCCGGTCTTTCTCTTATACTTGTAAACGATGACCTTCTTGCCACGACCCTGTTCAACAACTTCACCTTTAACAGCTGCGCCCGCGATCACGGGTTTTCCTACTGTAAGAGCTCCGTCATTGATGACCAGAACCTGATCAAAGGTAACTTTGCTGCCTTCTTCAGCTTCCAGCTTTTCCACACGAATGATATCGCCCTCTTTCACAGTATACTGCTTACCGCCTGTTGCAATAATAGCGTACATACTATAAAGGACCTCCTTCTATCATTACTCGCCAGCTTCGGTGGCCTTTCGGCACTTATGACCCCACTGTGCGGCATACCCGAGTATAATAACAAATTCAAGTGTTTCTGTCAAGTGGTTCCTGACATTTTTCTTATCAAGCCTGTCTTTATTCCTTTAATGACGCCGCTTGACTTTGAAATGTTCCTGCATGCTGGACGTTCGCTTGCTGCTCGTCGCATGCGGCTGATCCGCTCGGACTCCTCAGGCCGCGGGTCACTTCGTTCAACCGCGGCCGCGTCCTTGCTGCCTAAGCATGCTCCTTGCGACGCGCGCTCACTCAAACGCATTGCAGGAACATTTCATACGTTATGCGGCTGAGTATGGAAAAGGGCAGAGACTCAGAAATCCGTTCCGTAGGAGATCAGCGATTTAAGGACACCGTCCTCTTCTCCGTAAAGTTCCTCACGGTTCACGGTAAAAAGGAAGGGATCGAATTCGAGGCCTTTAGAGAGATAATAGGTCTCCAGAAGAAGCTCGGGCTTCAGATTGGAGGCACTTCCGGTATCGACCTGCATGAAAAGAGAGTTTCCTCTCCGTTCGATCAGGCGAACCTGCTGCTTAAGGTCTACGGTCTTCGTGCTCTTTTTGGTCTTTTTTTCGGTGACCAGTGTTTCACAGTCAAAAAAGCGGAAGAAATCTTCAAAGAAGGTATCGATCTCCTCCATCGTCATATTCTCTTCGTCCCGGAACCGGACCGTATAATCCGCCGCAGCAAGAAGACTCATCGCATTCTTTGCATCGTCAGGAAGCAGGCATGCGTCGAGGATCTTCATATCCGGCAGATTGACTGCATTCATCTTTTCGATAAGTGTCTTTTTGTCCGGACAGCTGTTCATTTTGATATCGACATATTCGCCGTATGACGTGAGTCCGAGACCGAGAGGCGTTGCGAAGGACATTTCCTGATGCGGAGAAAAGCCGCCGGAATAGCTGATGTCCGCCCCTGAACGCAGGTTCAGCTTCTGAAAGGCGCGCATCACGTCCAGATGACCGATGAATTTCAGGTTTCCCTGCTTTTCGAATTTCAGTCTGATGATCACTTTTAAGCCTCCTTTCTGTTCTCAAAGCATACGCCTGTACCGAATACTGCCGCACCGCAGCCTGCACATTTTTCACGGCACTGGAAGGTGATCCGTCCGATGCGTGCATTCTGCCACTCTTTCAGCATAAAGGCTTTTGTAACGCCGATATCGATAAAATCCCAGGGGAAGATCTCATCTTCTCTTCTTTCCCGGTAGCAGTAGAAATTGAGGTCAATTCCGAGGTCCTCAAAAACAGAGAGCCATACATCATATTTCAGATGTTCTCCCCATGCATCATAGATACAGCCGCGTCTGTAGGCTTCTTCGATGGCCGGTGCGATCCGTCTGTCCCCTCTTGCAAACAGCCCTTCCAGAATCGTCTGCTTTTCATCATGATAATGATAGGAAAGAGACTTCCGGTTCAGCTGTTCCTTCATGGTATCCTTGACAAGCCAGGCCTTTTTCAGGAAGGTCTCTTCTTCGCACATGGGCGCCCACTGGAACGGGGTAAACGGCTTCGGAACAAAGAAGCTCGTGGAAGCCTGAATGCTTACCTTTCCTTTTCTTTCCTCCTTGGGGATCGCCGCATAATATTCACGTGCGATCTTGTCCGCAAGAACGGGGATCTCCTTCACATCCTCTTCGGTCTCAAAAGGCTGTCCGAGCATGAAATAGAGCTTGACGCGGTTCCATCCGCCAAGGAAAGCTTCTCGTGCGCCGGACAGGATCTCCTCTTCCGTCAGTCCTTTATTGATAATGTTTCTGAGTCTCTGCGACCCCGCTTCGGGTGCAAAGGTCAGGCTGTTTCTGCGGATATCCTGGATCTTATCCATGACATCCAGAGAAAATGTATCGATCCTTAAAGAAGGGATCCCGATGTTGATCTTGTGTTCCCCGCAATAAGGAAGCAGGAAATCGAGAAGCTCCTTCAGTTCGCTGTAATCGCTCGTGGAAAGAGAACTCAAATTGATCTCGTCAAAGCCGGTCGATTCCAGCATCGAAACGGCCGCTTTTTTCAGATCTTCGAGGCTTCTGTTCCGGACAGGTCTGTAGATCATTCCTGCCTGACAGAAACGGCAGCCGCGAAGGCAGCCGCGCATGACTTCCAGCGTAGCCCGGTCCATTTCACCTCTGGAAAGCGGAACAAGCGGTCTTTCCGGATACGGAAGCGCGGACATCTTAGAAGCGATCACCTTGCGGATCTTTTCGGGCGCATGCGGATCATTCGGTATAAATGAACGGATCGTCCCATCGGGTTCGTATGTCACGTCATAAAACTGCGGCACATACATACCGGGGATCTCAGCGATCTTCTGAAGCGTTTCTCTGCGGGAGAGATGTTTTTCCTTCGCTTCCTTGATCAGGTCGATCACGGCATCATACTCAGCCTCCGATTCTCCGATATAGAACACATCGAAAAACGGTGCGACGGGTTCCGGATTATAGGCACAGGTACCGCCGCCGAAAACGATCGGATCCTCTTCCGTACGTTCATCCGCATGCAGCGGGATCTCTGAAAGATCCAGGATCTGCAGGACATTCGTGTAGCACATTTCATACTGCAGCGTGATCAGAAGCAGATCAAAGCTTTTCACAGGCTTCTGTGATTCCACCGCAAAAAGCGGGATCTTTTTCTCCCGGAGGATCTGATCCAGATCGAACCACGGGGAATATACACGGTCACAGCAGGCGTCGCTTCGCCTGTTGAACTGCTCATAGATGATCTGCATACCGAGATTTGCGGTTCCGATCTCATATACGTCCGGAAAGCAGAAAACGGCGCTGACCGGATAACTGTCCGGATCTTTGTTGTAACTGTTGTATTCACCGCCGATATAGCGGGAAGGTTTTTCCACGGAAAGCAGGATCCTGTCCGTCAATGCATTTTTCTTCATGCTGTCTTCCTGTTCTTCATTACTTTTTCATCGGGTCCTTTGAAACCCCTTTGATTCTTGCGATCTCTTCATCTGTCAGAGGCCTGCAGGTGCCTGCGGGAAGATCGCCCAGTTCAAGCGGTCCGAACGAGACCCGCTTCAAAAAGGAGACTTCACACCCCACCTGATGGAACATGCGCTTCACCTGGTGAAACTTGCCTTCAAAGATCGTCAGATATGCTTCGTCTTCTCCGATTCTTTCAAAGATCCCGGGTTCTGCCGTAAAATCCTGAAAAACCATAGGTTTTCCGAAAACGGCCTCCGCATTCTCCGGTATCTTTCTGTCAGTCCTGACATAGTATTTTTTTGCCACATGATACTTCGGTCCGGTAAGCTTATGGTTCAGTTCACCGTCATCCGTAAACAGAAGCAGTCCTTCCGTATCCTCATCGAGCCTTCCCACAGGCGAAAGATCCCTCCGTTTTGAATCAATAAGCTCCATTACGGTCTTTTTCTTTTCGTCGCTTCTTGCTGTCACATACCCCGCAGGCTTGTTCAGCATCAGATAGACATATCTGGAAAGCTGAAGCCGCTCACCGTTTAAATAAATCTCACTGTCTTCCGATACAGAAGTTTCGGGAGCGGTTTTTACCGCCCCAGATACCGTGATCTGCCCGTTTCTGATCAGTTTTTTGACCGTTTCCCGGCTTCCGAGACCATTTTCGGATAAATATCTGTCTAATCTCATAAACGTTCAGAATCCCTGTTTCAGTCGATCGCACCGTATACAATATTCCGGATGCGGGGATGTGTGTATTCCTCCTGATTCGGAACGGAGTTATGCATATAAATGATGGAAAGGCCTTCCGCCGGATCCACCTCGCAGAAGGTGCCCATGTAGCCGGTCCAGCCGAATTCACCGATGTTCGCACCGGATGAACGTGAACGGTCCACATACGTGCGCACGCCGAGGCCGTAGCCGTAACCCTCCAGATAAGGATTGGTGAAATCCTTCATCTGGGTCTCGGAAAGCTGATTCTGGCGCATCAGATCGATCGTATGTCTGCCCATCACGCGTACACCTTTATAGGTACCGCCGTTTGCAAGCATCTGAGCCATCTTCGTATAGTCACGAACGGAGGAGAACAGGCCCGCGCCGCCTGCTTCATACTTTGCTTCAGGCTCGAAACGGTCGTCAAACATGGCGGGAAGCGCCGGTGTTCTGGTTCCGTCCGCATTCAGATTGTACGGAGTGACCATCTTTTCGCGCATATCACCGAAATAGCGGTAGCCGGTATGGTCCATTCCCAGAGGATCCAGAAGGTTCTCTTTCATGAACTGCCAGACAGTCTGTCCGGAACAGACTTCGATGAGTCCCGCAACGAGTTCATGACCGAAGCCGTAAAGCCAGTGCGCACCGGGATCGAAACAGGTCGGAACACCTGCCATGGCACGGATATCATCTCTTAACGTATAATAGGGATCCTTTGCGGCAAGATCCGCACGTACTTTAGCCATCATCTGATGCGTGTAGTCCGGTCCGCCGTAACCGATGCCCATGGACATGGAGAAGCAGTCTCTGACTTCGATGGGACGTTTTGCGGGACGGATCGTGACACTTCCGTCCTCATTTTTATCCGCGACCATGGTATTCTTCCATTCCGGAAAATATTCATAGATCGGATCCGTCAGAAGCATCTTTCCTCTTTCCACCAGGATCATGGCCGTCGTACAGACTGCAACCTTTGTGGCGGAATACTGGCGGTAGACCGTTTCTTCGGTGATCGGCGTCTTTTTTTCAAGATCCGCATATCCGTGATATCCTTCATACAGGATCTCGCCGTTCTGAGCGATAATGCAGCCGTTTCCGGCCGGTCCCTTTTCCACGCGGCTTGCGAGGAAATCGTCTAAAACCTGAAATCTGTCCATCAATAACCTCCGTTGTATGATGCGGCATCTGATCTGCGTTCACAGACTGCCGGTCTGTTATGCCTATTTATGGAAACACCGAAAAAGACAAAAATGTCTTCTGCGGTCTTTTCTATCGATTCGAATATTCTGAATCTTATTCGTTTTCTTCGGAATCCTTGCCGTACTTTGCAACAAGATCTTCCTCGGAATCACGGCGGGGCTTTCTGTCTTCCTTCTTCGTGAAATCACGGTTTGCATCCTTGATCGAGAAGCTGAAACGTCCCATCTTGTCCTTGCCGAGACAGACAACATTGACAACATCGCCCAATGTCAGCACATCCTCAATGCGGTTGATGCGTTCCTTGCATACCTTGGAGATATGGACCATACCTTCCTTGCCGGGTGCAAACTCGATGAACGCACCAAACTCACGGATGGAAACGACCTTGCCGGAAAGCTTCTGACCTTCGTAGAACTCGGTCACGATGGTCTCGACATACTGCTTTGCCTTCTCCATCATCTCAGGATCCACACCGCAGATCGAAACAACGCCGTCTTCGGAAATGTCGATCTTCACGCCGGTCTCGTCAATGATCTTGTTGATGACTTTGCCCTGTTTGCCAACAACATCGCCGATCTTCTGAGGATCGATATTGACGGTGATGATCTTCGGAGCATACTTGGAAAGCTCTTTTCTGGGCTCGGCGATCGCAGACTTCATAACGCCGTCCATGATGAACACACGTGCATCACGGCATCTTGCGATAGCGCCTTCGATGATGGGTCTTGTCAGACCGTGGATCTTGATATCCATCTGGATCGCGGTAATGCCCTTATGGGTACCTGTCACCTTAAAGTCCATATCGCCGAAGAAGTCTTCAAGGCCCTGGATATCGGTAAGAAGGACGTAATCGTCATCCGTCTCGCCGGTCACCAGACCGCAGCTGATACCGCCGACCATGGATTTGATCGGAACGCCTGCTGCCATCAGAGACATGCAGGATGCGCAGGATGATGCCATAGAGGTGGAACCGTTGGATTCGAAGGTCTCAGAGACGCAGCGGATCGCATACGGGAATTCTTCTTCTGACGGCAGTACCGGGAGAAGCGCACGCTCTGCCAGTGCACCGTGACCGATCTCACGACGGCCGGGGCCGCGGGAAACCTTGGTCTCACCGACTGAG
>JAZUFC010000145.1:0-6666 GCA_045640465.1 Lachnospiraceae bacterium
GTTCTTTTGTCATCAGATATTTCATCCCCGTCCGCCGGAAGGTGAACTGTACCGCCGCCATGACGCACTCCTTTCCCGAAAGCTTTCCTGTATCATCATAACATAGATTCCGCAAACGGAAAAGCACAAAAATACGGCCCCGGATCAATGTCCGGGGCCGTAAAAGCCTGTTTCTGTCATTCCAGTTCAAAAGCGCCTGTGTACAGCTGATAGTATTTGCCCTTCTGGTCGATCAGCTGCTCATGCGTACCTCTTTCGATGATGCGCCCGTGCTCCAGAACCATAATGACGTCTGAATTCATGACGGTGGAAAGACGGTGTGCGATGACGAATACGGTCCTGCCCTTCATAAGCTCGTCCATACCCTTCTGAACGATCGTCTCCGTACGGGTATCGATCGAAGAGGTCGCCTCGTCAAGGATCATTACAGGCGGATCCGCGATCGCTGCTCTCGCAATAGAGATCAGCTGACGCTGGCCCTGTGAAAGCTGGGAACCGGTTCCGTCGATCATCGTATCGTAGCCTTCCGGCAGTCTGGAGATAAAGTCATGCGCGTTCGCAAGCTTTGCAGCCGCCACCACTTCTTCATCCGTTGCATCGAGCTTACCGAAACGGATATTCTCACGGATCGTTCCGGTAAACAGGTTCACGTCCTGCAGAACCATGCCGAGTGAATGTCTCAGATCGTTCTTTTTGATATTCCGGACAGGAATGCCGTCATAGGTGATATCACCGTTCTGAATATCATAGAAACGGTTGATCAGATTCGTAATGGTCGTCTTTCCGGCACCGGTCGCACCGACAAATGCGACCTTCTGACCGGGTTCCGCATAAAGTGTGATGTCGTGAAGGACCTGCTTGTCAGGCACATAGGAGAAATCCACGTGACTCATGCGGACATCGCCCTGCAGCTTGATGTAATAGAGTCTGCCGTCCTCCATCGGGACCTTCCATGCCCATGTATGCGTCAGTTCTTCACACTCTTCAAGCGTGCCGTCCTCCTTTTCGATCACGTTCACGAGCGTGACGGTTCCTTGATCCTCTTCCTTCGGCTCGTCCATCAGGTTGAAGATACGTTTTGCACCTGCCATTGCCATCACGATCGAGCTCATCTGCTGGGAGAGATTGTTGATGGTCATGGTGAACTGACGGCCAAGATTCAGGAATGCAATGACATTACCGAGTGTCAGAAGGGTGATTCCCTTTAATGTCAGGTTCGGCGCCGCAACAGTGACCAGGATCGCACCGAGCACTGCTGTCAGTACATACTGCAGGTTTCCGAGAGATCCGTTGATGGGGCCCATCATGCCGCCGTAGGAATTTGCCCGGTAAGAGGTATTGTACAGCTCCTCGTTCTCAAAATCGAACTCCTCGATGGCTTCGTCCTCGTGGTTGAAGACCTGCACCACACGCTGGCCGTTGATCATTTCCTCCACATAACCGTTCAGGGAACCGACCTTATCCTGCTGACGGATAAAGTAGCGGCCGCTCTTCCCGGCGATCTTCACGGTCATGCCCATGATCAGCATGACGAAGATCATGACGAACAGGGTCAGCCATACGGAGGTGATCAGCATGGAGACCAGTGTGGAACAGAGCGTGATCGCCGCAGAGATCGTATTCGGGATCGTCTGGGAGATCAGCTGTCTTAAGGTGTCCGTATCATTCGTAAAACGGGACATCAGATTACCGTGTGTATTGGTATCGAAATAGCGGATCGGCAGATCCTGCATGTGATCGAACATATCGTCACGGATATCCTTCTGAATACCCTGCGTAACGACGATGAATACACGCTCACGGATAAATCCCGCGGAAATGGTGACCGCATAGATCACGGCCATTTTCAGAAGGAAACCGATGAGCTGTCCGTCCGTCACCTCTCCGGCGACCATCGGTACGATGTATTTATCGATCAGTTTTCCGAGTGCCAGTGAAGAGACTACGGACGCCACCGCGGTCACGACGATACAGATCAGCGCGATGATGCATCTGCCTTTGTAACGGAACAGATAGGAAAGTGCGCGCTTCAGGACGCTCATATCAAACTGGCTCTCTTTTCCGAAGAGCTCCTTCATGCCGGCGCCGCCGGGACCGGGACCTCTTCTCGGACCGCCGCGCTGTCTTCTGGGACCTTTCTCGGGATCCGAATCAAGATGTGCGATTCGCTGTTCGGATCTTCTGTTGTAATATGCGATCTTCTCTTCGCTCAGACCTTCATGCAGTTTATTCATTTTCGTTACCTCCCTTCTGCTGGGATAAGTAAACCTCTCTGTAGATCGCGTTTGTCTTCATCAGCTCATCATGTGTGCCGGATCCGTTTACCTTTCCGTCGTCCATGACAATGATCATGTCGGCGTCCTGAACGGAACTGATACGCTGCGCGATGATCAGCTTCGTGACATTCGGGATCTCCTCGCGGAATGCCTTGCGGATCATGGCATCCGTTGCGGTGTCGACAGCGGAGGTGGAGTCATCGAGGATCAGAACCTTCGGACTCTTCAGAAGCGCACGTGCGATGCAGAGACGCTGCCTCTGACCGCCGGATACGTTCGTACCGCCCTGTGTGATATAGGTGTCATACCCTTCGGGGAATTCACGAATGAATCCGTCCGCCTGGGCAAGCTTGCAGGCGTGGATCATTTCCTCATCCGTCGCGCTGTTATTGCCCCAGCGCAGGTTGTCTTTAATGGTGCCGCCGAACAGAAGATTCTTCTGGAGCACGACGGAGACCGCATCACGGAGAGTCTTCAGATCATACTGACGGACATCGACGCCGCCGATCTTCACGCAGCCGGAAGTCACATCATACAGTCTCGGAAGAAGCTGGACCAGTGTGGATTTGGAAGAACCGGTTCCGCCGATAATACCGACGGTCGCACCGGAAGGGATCGTCAGATCCACATCCTGCAGCGCATTTCTTTCTGCCTTGTCACTGTAGGAAAAGCTGACATTTTCAAAACGGATGGAGCCGTCTTTCACTTCCGTAACAGGTGCTTCGGGATTGGTGATCGTCGGTTCCTCTTTCAGGATATCCACGATACGGACCATGGATTCTCTGGACATAACGATCATGACGAAGATCATGGACAGACCCATGCAGCTCATCAGCACCTGGCCGGTATAGGAGAATGCAGAGTTCAGAAGACCGGTCGTAAATACGGTACCCATCAGAGAGACCGTCACACGCTCCTGCCCCACGATCATGTGCGCACCGATATAGGAGATCGCCAGCATGGTGATGTACATCGTACCCTGCATCAGCGGAGAGTTCCACGCCATCAGTCTTTCTGCTTTGGTAAAGCCGTCAAAGATCTCGCCGGAGGTCTTATTGAACTTTTCACGTTCATAATCTTCACGGACGAAGCTCTTGACCACGCGGATGCCGTGCAGATCCTCCTGCACATTATTGTTCAGCGTATCAAAGATCCGGAAGACTTTCCGGAAGATCGGATTGACCTTCATGGACAGAAATGCAAGACCGCCCACCAGGAAGGGGATCACGATCAGGTAGATCACCGCAAGCTTCCAGCTGATCATAAATGTCATGACCATGGAAAAGATCAGCATCAGCGGCATGCGGAGAGCCATTCTGAGCGCCATCTGATAGGACATCTGCACACGGGTGACGTCCGTGGTCAGACGCGTAATGATGGAAGAAGTTGAAAAATGATCGATATTTGCAAATGAAAAGCGCTGAATAATATGATACATATCCTTGCGCATATTGGTCGCGAAACCGACGGATGCCTTCGCACCGAGGAACGCATTCAGAACGCCGAAGCCTAAAGACATTGCCGTACAGACGACCAGGATCGCACCGTATTTGGCGATGTTTCCCATATTTCCCGCACTCAGGCCGTCATCGATCAGATACGACATGATATAGGGAATGACCACTTCCATTCCGACCTCGGCAAGCGTCATCAGCATGCACAGGATCGAGACCTTTTTATATTCGCGAACACATTTCAAGAGTCTTTTAATCATTTCATTTCTGCCTCCATTTCTCTCATATTCTGATTCACGATCTGCAGAAGTCTCAGAAGTTCGGCCTGCTCCTCTTCCGCGATGCCGCGGGTAAAGTTGCGGTCCACTTCCTCGATCGTACTGTGAAGCTTCTGGCTGACACGGATCCCTTCCTCCGTGATCACGACTTTTTTCAGTCTGGCATCAGACTTCACGGACTGCCGTTCCAGATATCCTTTCCTTTCCATGCCCGACAGGATCGCGGAGATCGAGGATTTTGTAAGTCCCACCTGCTTTTCAAGATCCTTCTGATAAATATCGCGGTCGCGGAAATGATTCAGATAGCCCAGGATCCGCCCGTTTGTAATGGTATCCTGATCCAGATCCAGCTTCTGTTCCTTCAGACTGACCAGCCGCTGCCATTTATAGGTGACCTTGTGGATCATCATCGCGATCTCCTGCTGTTTGCTGATTTCTCCCATTCTTCCTCCTGTTCTTTTGCGGCAGGCGTTTTCAGCCATGCCGTTCTTCTGATCTTCCGGGTCGATCGTTTGCGGCAGAACAGTTTGATGCGAAATTGTTTTGCAGCAAATCGTTTTATACAGAATAGTTTGCCGGCGAATAGTTCGAACGTGAACATTCCGCCGACAAACTATATTCTACTCATTTTTACTTTGAAGTCAATAGACAGATTTACCGAAAAGCGGCGGTGAAAAACATGGTTCTTATGCAAAGATACAATGCCGTTCTTCCTCTATTCTTCTATTTCAGCGGCTTTGCACGCTTCTATTTATGA
Organism: Lachnospiraceae bacterium; assembly: GCA_045640465.1. Taxonomy (GTDB): domain Bacteria; phylum Bacillota; class Clostridia; order Lachnospirales; family Lachnospiraceae; genus UBA1267. Next base: position 4,766 of record JAZUFC010000145.1, read on the forward strand.
GTTTTGCATATTTACCTTTTCCGCCAGTTAGGGTATGATTACAGCGTTAAAAGCCGATCGGGCTTCAAGCCCGCTTTATCATCGCTTGGGAGGGATCATTATGATACTGTCAATACAGGATCTGCACAAATCCTTTCAGGGTACCGAAGTACTCCACGGGATCTCCTTTGACGTGCAGGAAGGACGCGCACTCGGTCTTTTAGGGCGGAACGGCGCCGGCAAGACCACAACCATGCGCATTATCATGGACGTATTCAGAGCTGACAGCGGTCAGATCTTTCTGGACGGAAAGCCGTTTTACAGACAGGATCTTAGGATCGGTTATCTTCCGGAGGAACGCGGCCTCTATCCGAAGAAAAAGGTCATTGACCAGATGGTCTATCTCGGACAGCTGCAGGGTCTTTCCCGCCAGGATGCACTGAATTCCTCGAGAAAATGGCTCAAACGTCTGGAGATCGAAGAATATGAGACCAGACTTTTAGAGACACTTTCCAAAGGAAACCAGCAGAAGGTCCAGGTGGCCGCGACTCTGGTCAGCAATCCGAAGCTCATCATCTTCGATGAACCCTTCAGCGGACTCGACCCTGTCAATTCCCTGCTTCTGAAGGATGTCGTACGGGAAATGATCGAAGCCGGAACGCTTGTCATCTTCTCCAGCCATCAGATGAGCTATGTGGAGGAATTCTGCGAAGACATCGCGATCATCAATCACGGCTCCATCGTCCTCAAGGGAAATCTGCAGGAGATCAAACGTGATTACGGAAAAGACCGCCTGATCCTGAAGGCGGAGGATCTGTCTGCAAAGGAACTCTCGGAAAAACTCGGGAGCGGTTTCTCCGATCTTGTAAAGATCACGGGAAAGCGCGGAGACAGCCTGATCCTGAATCTCTGCGAGGGGCGGACCGCAAAGGATTACATGAAACGTCTTGCAGAGTCCGATATCGCCGTCAATCATACCGGAAGCTATGAACCTTCACTGAATGATATTTTTGTTTCCGTCTGCGGTGATGAAGAGGAGGCCGGCCATGAAACAGTTTAAGCATGTATTTACCTTTGAACTGAAGAATTTTATTCAGACAAAAAGCTACATTCTGACAACAGTGCTTCTTGCACTTATCCTCTTTCTGCTGACCTTCATTCCCAGGCTTCTTTCCGGAAGCGGCTCTTCAGAGGTACCGAGCCCTGAAAACGCACTCATGGATCTGAACCTCGGAAACTATGAAGGAGACCGTTTCTTCCTGTATGACGAGGCAGGCTATTTTGAAGACACGGAGATCCTGAGCCAGGCCTTCCACGGTTCTGTCTGGGAGATCAGAAACAGCGAGGAGGAGCTTCGGGACGCAGTTCAGAATGAGGACGCGGTAGCGGGTTTTGCGCTTTACACACCCACCTCCTTCAAAGCCTACTATCAGAACAAGTCCCTGACCAGCATGGAGACCGATTACTTCATCTCGGTCCTTTCCGCAAAGGCAGCCTATGTCTACTGTCAGGAAAACGGGATCGACTATCAGGCCTTCATGACTGCCTCCAACCCGGGCTATGAATACGAAGACGTTGCGCTCAATTCAAGTTCCGAATCCTCTGCAGGCTACACCTACGTGCTGACGATCCTGACCTTTATCATGATCATGCTCTACGGCATGCAGATCGCAACAGCCGTTGCCACGGAAAAGAGCAACCGCGCGATCGAAGTACTGGTCACAAGCTGTAACCCGGATGCACTGATCTCCGGTAAGGTGCTGGCCGCCTCCTTTGCGGGAATCCTGCAGATGGCAGTCATCCTCCTCGCGGCAGTTGCCGGCTACCGTCTGAATCATCAGTACTGGGACGGCATTCTGGATCTGCTTCTGGATATTCCTCAGAATGTGCTTTTCGTCTTCCTGTTTTTTGCGCTTTTCGGC
>JAZUFC010000146.1:0-15980 GCA_045640465.1 Lachnospiraceae bacterium
CGGCATCGAAAGATGCGTTCTGTCCGGCGCTTATTTTTCTTGAGAGGGGGGTGGCCCGGCCGAGACCGGGCCCAGAGTATGAAAAAGCTATTAATCAAGTGACGGGGATCAACTTGATCTGTACTCTTTCTGAGTACACCCCTACTATACGGTTCAAATGTGTTGAAACTGTGACGAAACAGACAAGCTTCTGTGAAACCTGTTTACGGGGTCAGTCTCTTCGGGCTTCTGAACAGGAACTCAGCCTCATTGATATGAAGGCCGGTGAGAAGCATGGTCAGACGGTCAATGCCGAGGCCGAAGCCGCCGTGCGGCGGGCAGCCGTATTTGAAGAATTCCAGATAGAACTTCACGTCTTCGCCGAGACCCTTTTCTTCAGCCTGTGCCTTCAGAACATCATAACGGTGTTCTCTCTGCGCACCGGTCGTGATCTCCACGCCGCGCCAGATCAGGTCATAGCCCTGCGGCACGCCCTTTTCGTCGCGCATGTGATAGAATGCACGCTTTTCGGCGCTGTAATCGGTGATGAACAGGAATTCATGGTTATAATGCTTCTTGACCCATTCATAGGAAAGACGCTCAGCCTCTGTAGTCAGGTCGCCCTTTTCCTCTTCCGGAACAGTGAAGCCGAAGTCTTCCTCAAGACCCTTATAGAGGTCTGCAAGTGTGACGGTGGGGAAGGGAAGCGTGGGAACGGTGATCTCCATGCCGAACTGCTCCTTCAGCTGTTCGCCGTACTTGTCATTGACCTTCTTCAGCATGTTCGTCAGAAGTTCTGCTTCGAAATTCATGACATCCTTGAAGGATTCAATATAGGAGAATTCCACGTCGAAGCAGGTGAACTCGGTCGCATGCTTGCTGGTGAAGGATTTTTCCGCACGGAAAACGGGACCGACTTCGAAGAATCTGTCAAAGCCTGCCGCCATAGCCATCTGCTTGTAGAACTGCGGGCTCTGAGCAAGATATGCCTTGCGGTCGAAGTATTCAACTTCGAATACCTCGGAACCGGATTCGGAAGCGGTGCCGATGAGCTTCGGTGTATGGACTTCGATGAAATCTCTGTCCAATACGAAATCGCGGAGCGAGCGGGTGATCTCTGTCTGGATCTTGAACAGAAGCTGGTTCTTGTCGGTTCTCAGGTCGATCCAGCGATAATCCAGTCTGTCATCAACACCGGACTTCACGACTGCAGCCTTCTTCTTGGTTGCGGGAATATCCTCTGTCTGGATCGGAAGTGCAGCGGCAACGGATTCCACCTTGATCTCCTTCGGGATCACTTCCAGACCGTTCAGCTTGACGTATTCGGACTCATAGCAGATACCGGTAACGGAAAGAACGGAATCGGGGGTGATGATGTCCAGTGCGGGCAGAAGTTCCGGCAGTTTTTCCTTTTCAACGGTGATCTGTACCTTGCCGGTGATGTCCTTTAAAACGATGAACGCCATCGCACGGCTGTTGCGGAAGTTCTCAACGAAACCCTGGATCAGGATCTCTTCGTTCAGGTGCTCCCGAAGATCTTTCATATATACTCTTTTCATAAATTCTCCTCTCTTGACTGAAGCGTCAGGATATATAGTGCGGATCTCTCCGCAGACGGCAGGCGGATCGTTTCCGGGCTGCCGAACAGGTACGTGTTTACAGGATCTCCTCGTGATAGCTTTCCGCGTACAGGATCTCCTGTGAATTCAGCGGCTTCCCGCCGGCATCCGCCGGTACATGGCGGTAATTGCCTTTTGCATTCTGCACTCTGGCCTTGACGGTATCGGAAAGCTGCAGACTGAAAATGTGATGGATCTTATCGCGAAGCGCAGGCTCCTCGACGGGTGCGGCAACCTCCACACGGCGGAGCGTATTTCTGGTCATGAAGTCCGCGGAGGAGATATAGACCTTTTCACGTTCCGGCGTACCGAAAATGTAGATCCTTGCGTGCTCCAGAAAACGTCCGACGATGGAGATCACGCGGATGCTGTCGGTGCGGCCTTCGATCCCGGAGCGGATGCAGTTGATGCCGCGCACGATCATGTCGATCCGGACGCCTGCACGGGAAGCCTCGATCAGCTTGTCGATGATGGCTTTATCCGTGACGGAATTCATTTTCAGGCCGATATAAGCGGGTTCGCCGTTCTCTGCATGCGCGATCTCTTCATCGATCATGTCAAGGACCGGTTTCTGCAGACACTGCGGAGCGACCAGAAGGTGTTCCATGCCGGAGGGGAATTCCTCCTTTTTCAGTGCATCGAAGACTTTCTCGGCCTCCAGACCGATGTGCTCCTTCGCGGTCATGAAGCAGAGATCCGTGTACAGACGGGCGGTGTTTTCGTTATAGTTGCCGGTGCCGATCTGGGTGATGAATTCCTTCTTTCCGTTCACCGTGCGGGTGATCAGAAGAAGCTTGGAGTGGACCTTGAAGCTGCCGAGACCGTAAAGCACATTGCAGCCGGCATCCTCTAATAGGTGTGACCAGTGGATGTTGTTCTCTTCATCAAAACGGGCTTTCAGTTCGACCAGTACGTTGACTTCCTTGCCGGCTTCCGCTGCGGCGATCAGCGCTGCAACGATCTGGGAGTTTTTGGCGACACGGTACAGAGTCATCTGGATCGACGTGACCTCCGGATCCCGTGAGGCTTCCTCCAGAAGGCGGATCATCGGATTCATCCGTTCGTACGGATAGTAAAGCAGAACATCCTTCTTTGCGATCTGCGGAAGGATCGGCTGACTCTCATCGAGCATCGAGGTCTTCTGCGGCTGACGCTTCGGGAAGAAGAGTTCCGTTTCCGCGGAAAGGACGTTCCGGAAGACGGACAGGAAGGAAAGATCCAGCGGCATTTCGTTTAAGAATGCCTGTTCCGTGCTCAGATTCAGATAACTCAAGATCCGGTTCAGAAGCTTTTTGTTAAGCGGTCTGGTATGTTCGAGACGCACCGGGCTTAAACGCTTTCTGCTGTTGATCAGCTGCTGCATCAGTGCGCGGTAGTCCATGTCCTCATCGTAGATCCCGTCGGCATCGATGTCACCGCTTCTTGTGATGCGGATGATCGCCTTGTCGCCGATCGTGTACTGTTTGAATATGAGCGGGATGAAATGGAGGATCAGCTCCTCGGAAAGCATATATTCGCCTTTGTGGGCCGGGATCGAAATCAGACGGTTCAGGGATTTGAAGCTGCAGGGCACCACACCGATGCAGTTTTTGTATCCCTTTTTCTTCAGTTCGCAGACCGCGTACAGATCCTCATTGTCGAGGAAGGGGAAGGGCTGCAGTTTGTTGACGATCACCGGTGACAGAAGCGGCTGGATGACGGTCTTGAAATAGGTCTCCAGATATTCCCCCTCTTTTCTGGAAACAGAGGCAAAATCCGTGAGGCGGATATCATATTCCTCCAGAGAGCGCATCAGCTCCTTGTAGGCATCCGTGTTCCGGGAGGAAAGCTTCCGCACCCTTTTGGAAACGGCTTCGATCTGCTCGGAAGGACGCATGTGCGTCTTGTTGTCCTTGTCATCGTCATTCAGGATCATCTGATCCTTCAGGGAACCGATACGGACCATGAAGAACTCATCCAGATTGGTCTGATAGATGGAAAGGAAGGAGAGACGCTCGCAGAGCGGATTGTTGAGGTCTTCCGCTTCCTCCAGAACGCGTTCATTGAATTTCATCCACGAAAGCTCGCGGTTCTCAAAGCATTTCTGCGCTTCCTTTTTCTGCTTCTTTTTAAGCTTTTTTTCGGAAAGGACCTCATCTGCGGAAATTGCCGGGAGCTCGTTTTCCTGCGGTGCTTCGGCCGGTGTCTGTTCCGGAAGAACTTCGGAAACGGGAACGGCTGTATCGATCTTTTCTGACATGCATACCTCCGGCAGAACGCTGCTTTCTGCAGCGGATCTGTCATGCTTGAATAGATTTCGGATCAGTTTTACGATCCATTGCCATAAGGCTTCGAAAAAATGGATGATCATAGTCCGGTCAGTCTCATTGGCTGCAATATAACTGAAAGTTATCTAAACAGATGATACCGCACCGCTCCGTGCACTGTACTCCCGCGGTGCGAAACACAAAACTTTTTGACCATGGCATCATACAGATACCTGAACATACAGTTTAGCATAATCTGAAGCGTTTGTAAATGAATAAGGTAAGAAAGGAATGAAAATTGACTGGCAGAAGAAAATTTAAAAAAAACAAAAAAGTACTTGATTTTTTTCGAAGTATCGTATATACTCCTTTTGTTGTCTTTGAGACAGCAAAATAGCGCTATCGCCAAATGGTAAGGCAACGGACTCTGACTCCGTCAGTTCCAGGTTCGAGTCCTGGTAGCGCTGAAAAATGTACCCCGGTGAGTTTTCACCGGGGTTTTTTCGACAATCCGCAGAAAGGGTGCTGAAAAATGATGAGCAGAAACAGAAGACGGATACTGAGTGTTTTCCTTGCGGCACTGATGATGCTTTCTTCCTGTAAAGCGGCGGAAAGCGTGAAAGACTGGCTGACGAAAGAAAACGGAGAAGAGACCGGTCTTCCGGTTCCGGAAGAAGACAGCGAAAAGCCTGATACTGTTTATACATCCGGCATTCCCGTTCCCGATATTCAGGCGGCAGGTCCGCAGGATGCGGAGGAACTGTCCGTGCAGATCACAAAGAACTTTTCAATCACAACAGCGGACGGAGAATTTGAACAGGACGGCACGGATTACAGGATCGTATCGGGCGGCGAATATACGCTTTCGGGACGGCTTTCGGACGGATCGGTCACGGTCGGTGCGCCGGAAGACGAAAACGTGACGCTTGTACTGAACGGTCTGAACATCTCAAACGGCAGCAGGGCGCCGGTCTTCTGCGAAAGCGCAAAGAATCTGAAGATCAAGGCGGCAAAGGACAGTTACAACCGGATCGAAGATCTGCGTCAGCCCGAAGAGAAAAAAGCCGCTTCCGAAGATTCCGGTTCCGGAAATCAGAAAGCGGAAACAGCAGGTGCTGCCGTCTTTTCCGGCTGTGATATTGAGATCTCCGGACACGGAGCACTTTCTGTTATCTCGCAGTACAGTGACGGGATCCGTACGAAGGATGATCTTTCAATAAAAAATACGGTCCTTCGTGTGGAAGCTGCAAATGATGCGCTTCGCGGAAACGATTCCGTGACAGCGGAATCAGGCAGCATTATTTTGATCGCGGGCGGAAACGGGATCGTGACATCGAACAGTGAACTGTCTTCCTCAGGAAATCAGAAAGGAAATATCACGATTCTGGACGGAAACATTCTGATCCGTTCATCAGGTGACGCCGTCGACAGCGCAGCCTCCGTCAGCATCGAAAACGGACAGATCAGTCTGTTCACGGGTTCGCATGCGGAGGCTCCGGAAGAAGAGAACGGGAACGATCTCTATATTGTGATCTCTGAGGCGCAGTATTCGGAGAATTATGATTACTATGCATACTTTGAGGATGCGGATGACGGAAAGGGTGTTTACCGGAAGGCTGAATTTGAGACGATGGTCCGGAGCGGCCCGGCTTCGTTTTACGGCCTGAAGCTGAAGGCACCGGAGTCGTGTGCAAAGATACAGATCTGCATGTTCAAAAAGGGCGGGGAGCCGGATATGGAAAGCGCGGTCAGAAAGAGCGATACCGAAACGGTCAATGCCGGTATGAACGGTGTGCTTCTGACGCTTTCCGGAGAGAAGATCACTTTTGACTGGGTGACGCTTTCTGCTGCGGACAACCGGACGGAAGAGAAATCTGTCAATTCCGCCAAGGGGATCAGAGCAGCGGACGAAATTACCGTAAAAGGCGGTACGGTCGTGATCTCCGGTCAGGACGACGGGCTCCATGCGGACGGAAGTGATATGCTGGAAAGCGGCAGACAGGGAAGCGGCTGCATATCCGTAAGCGGCGGGGAGCTTCTGATCCGTTCTGCTGACGACGGACTCTCTGCGGATCGCGTACTTGCAATATCGGGAGGCGTGATCGTTGTTGCGGATGCTTATGAAGGCCTGGAAGCGAACCGGATCCTTATTTCGGGAGGGGAAACCTTTATATACGCAGAAGACGACGGCGTGAATGCCTGCGACGGAGATGAAACGCCGGAGCTTTCCGTGAGCGGCGGATATCTGGATGTGACGGTGCCGGACGGCGATACCGATGCGATCGATTCCAACGGAAGTGTTTTTGTGACAGGCGGTCTTGTGATCGCAAAAGGCGGCGCCAGTTCGGGCGGCATGGCCGGAAGCATCGATGCAGCCGGAAGGATCGATGTGACGGGCGGAACGGTGATCGCGCTCGGCGGGATCTGCGAGGTACCGTCCGGACCGGTGAACTGTTATGTCTCCGCCGATACCATTCTCAGAGCAGGAAATCTGAAAATTACGGCCGGCGGATGTACGGTTCTGTCCTTCGAAACTGAGGAAACGTACCGGTCTCTGTGGATCGCCTCGGAATTTCTGAAGACGGGAACGGAATATAAGCTGGCAGACGGTGAGGAAACGGTACTCACCTGGACACAGGAGGAAGGTACTCAGGGGTATTCCGGGAACGGTTTCGGCGGCCCCGGCGGTCCCGGCGCTCCGGGAAGACCCGGCGGACCGGGCAGACCATGAGACAGCATATCCTGTGACAAAATGAAAGAGCCTGAGACTCCGGTGTGTGAGTCTCAGGCTCTTTCATTTTCAGGAAGGTCAGAATTCATCCATGTTGCCGAATTCGGAAAGCTTCAGGGCCGGATTCCGTTCCTTGACCATATTGACGGACCAGGCATTGATGAAGAGCAGCAGCGGATTGCCGTTCAGATCGGTGATGCGCTTCATATCGGATGTGCCCTGTATCTTGGAGACATCGACTTCATGCGGATTCGTCACCCAGCGGATATGCTCGTAGGGCAGCTGTTCCATGCCGATCTCGACATGATATTCGCTTTCCAGACGGAATTTCAGAACATCGAACTGCAGAACGCCGACAGCACCCACGATGATCTCTTCCATGCCGGAATTCATTTCCTTGAAGATCTGCACGGCGCCTTCCAGCGCGATCTGATAGATGCCTTTGGTGAACTGTTTGCGCTTCATGGTATCTGTCTGACGGACGCGTGCAAAATGATCCGGCGCGAATGTCGGGATCCCGCTGAAGCGGAAGCGTTTTGCGGACTTATCCACCAGTGTATCCCCGATGTGGAAGATGCCGGGATCAAAAATGCCGATGATATCGCCCGCATAGGCTTCATCGACGATCTTTCTTTCCTCGGCCATCATCTGCTGAGGCTGGGTCAGGCGGATATCACGGTCGCCCTGAATGTGGAAAACCTCCATTCCGGCTGTGAATCTGCCGGAAACGATACGCATGAACGCAATACGGTCACGGTGGGCCTTGTTCATATTGGCCTGGATCTTAAAGACAAAGGCAGAGAAACTGTCATCAAAGGGAGAAACCTCACCTTCTGACGAGATTCTCGGGAGTGGCGCGTAGGTCATCTGCAGGAAATGATTCAGAAAGTTTTCCACACCGAAGTTGGTCAGCGCGGAACCGAAGAATACGGGGCTCTGCAGACCTCTGGAAACCTTCTCCAGATCGAATTCCTCAGCGGCTCCGTCCAGAAGCTCCAGATCCTCATTTAACTTTTCGTACGCTGCAGAACCGATCACGGATTCAGCATCATTTATTGATACCACATCGGTATCAAGCTCATGCTGACCGGAATCTGCCGCATAAAATTTTGTGATATTTTCCGTTGTACGGTCATAAACACCCTGGAAAGACTTTCCGGAGCCGATAGGCCAGGTGATCGGGCATGTGCGGATGCCTAAAATGTTCTCGATCTCGTCCATCAGTTCAAAGGGATCGTTGATCTCACGGTCCATTTTGTTGATAAACGTGAAGATGGGGATATGGCGGAGAACGCAGACCTTGAACAGCTTGATGGTCTGGGGCTCCACGCCTTTCGCACCGTCGATGACCATGACGGCGGAGTCCGCTGCCATGAGCGTCCGGTAGGTATCTTCGGAGAAGTCCTGATGGCCGGGGGTATCCAGAATATTGATGCAGTAGCCGTCGTACTCAAACTGCAGCACGGAACTTGTTACGGAGATACCACGCTGCTTTTCGATCTCCATCCAGTCTGATACGGCATGCTTTGCGGTCTTTCTGCCCTTGACGGAACCTGCGGAATTGATGGCGCCTCCGTAAAGCAGAAACTTTTCGGTCAGCGTGGTCTTGCCGGCATCCGGATGGCTGATGATGGCAAATGTCCGTCTTCTTTTGATCTCACTGTCAAAACTTCCCATGATTGATTCCTCTGTCTGTATAATTATCTTTTTCGCTTTTCCGGTGCCGCTTCGCAGCGGGAGCCGTTTCATTCGCATGAAACGTTCGTTCACTGTTCACCGCATGCTCTTCAAGACGTTTATTCACTCGACCGTGCTTTCGGGAACATTCCGTATTCCACGCGGCTGAATGCGGGAGCATGCATGACTACAAAACTATAGTATGCCTTATTGTGAGATATTTGTCAAACGGTGCATGAAAGAAAAAGGCACGATCCGCCCGCACTTGCTTTTCGGGGGGATGTGTGATACATTGAAACGGGTGTGGAAGTGCGAAGCACGAAACGCTTCGGAATCATTTTTCCGGCACTGTATCGTACGAAAAAATGTCCTTCATAAGCGACAGCATGAGAACAGAAGACAGAAAATACGGAGGAACCGATCTTGAGATGTCCGTTTTGCAACAGTGAAGATACAAAGGTTATTGATTCGAGACCCGCAGACGAACAGAATGCGATCCGCAGAAGAAGAGAATGCATCAAATGCGGAAAGCGTTTTACGACCTATGAACGTCTGGAGTCTTTCCCGATCCTTGTGATCAAAAAGGATGATACGCGGGAACCTTACGACCGCGAAAAGGCGGAAAAAGGAATCCGGAGCGCCTGCCATAAGCGTCCCGTTTCCGCAGAACAGATCTCTGCACTTCTTGACGATCTGGAGAACCAGCTGTTCAGCACCGGCAAGAAAGAGATCCCCGGCTCCATGATCGGCGAGATCATCATGGACAAACTGCAGGAGATCGATGCGGTGGCCTATGTCCGCTTTGCAAGCGTTTATCGTGAATTCAAGGACGTGGACACTTTTGCAAAAGAGATCACCAAGCTCTTGAAAAAGAAATGATGCTGGAACTTTTTCTGCCGGACCGCAGAGCGCGTTCGGTCCGGAGCATCGATTTTCAGGAGGAATACAGGAAGGGGATCCGCGGACTGATCTTTGATATCGACAATACGCTCGTGCCGCACGACGCGCCTGCGGATGAAGAAACGGTCCGGTTCATCGATGAACTGAAAAAGACAGGATTTTCCGTCTGCCTGATCTCCAATAATGAAGAAGCCCGGGTGAAGCCTTTTGCGGACCGGGTCGGCGCAAGTTATCTGTACAAGTCGGGAAAACCGCTGAAAAAGAGCTATCTGAATGCCATGAAGCTTCTGCACACGGGACGCACCGATACACTGTTTGTCGGGGATCAGATCCTGACGGACGTGCTCGGGGCGAAACGCCTGAAGCTGCCGCATATTCTGGTGGAGCCGGTGGACCGGTCGAGTGATCCGAAGCATATCGTCTTCAAGAGGAAGATCGAAATGTTCGTTCTGCGCTTTTGCAAGACGGCACCGGAGGACTGAAAACCTGCCCGGCGGCAGGTTTTTCCCGAATTGTGGAAAGAAAGGCTTGAAAAATAATTATAAGTAGTATAAAATAATTTTGCTTTTTGCTGAATGCAGTTCCGACTGTCCGGCAACTTGCAGAAATAGAAGGAGGACTGTTATATGCAGGCAGGTGAAATCAGAAACGGTAATACATTTGAATACGAAGGAGCTGTTTTCCAGGTAGTAGAATTCCAGCATGTAAAGCCCGGAAAAGGTGCCGCATTTGTTCGTACAAAGTTAAGAAACGTCATCACCGGCGGCGTTGTTGAAAAGACCTTCCGTCCCACGGAAAAACTGGAAGATGCTTTTGTCGAACGCAACGATATGACCTATTCTTATCAGGACGGCGACCTTTATTACTTCATGGATAATGAAACCTACGAACAGATCCCGATCGGCAAGGATATCGTCGGCGATTCCTTAAAGTTCGTTAAAGAAAACGAGATCTGCAAGGTCTGCTCTTACAAAGGCAGTGTTTTCTCTGTTGAAGCTCCGCTGTTCGTCGAACTCGAAGTTACCGATACAGAGCCCGGCTTCAAGGGCGATACCGCTACCGGCGCTACCAAGCCCGCAATCGTGGAGACCGGTGCAAAGGTCATGGTTCCCTTATTCATCGATCAGGGCGAGATCATTCGTATTGATACCCGTACAGAAGAGTATCTTTCCAGAGTGAAATAATCATCTCTTCGATGACCAGATACGGCAGAACTGCATTGCGGTTCTGCCGGTCATGCGTCTGTAGCTCAGTGGATAGAGCACCGGCCTCCGGAGCCGGGTGCGATGGTTCGATTCCATTCAGACGCATTCGAAACAAACCGGGTCGTTTTGCCGCACAGATGCACAAGCTTCTGAACGGCAGAATCAAATGGAGGAGACAGGCAGTCTCCTGCTTTATTTCCTTGCTATTTTCGGAGGACAGTATATGCAGACTATTATCTGGGCCGGTGTGGGTGTTGTATTATGCATCGTGTTTGCCGTAATCATCATACTGATCATGAGTCATAAGCATGATGATGACGACGATGAAGAGTGACATCCTTTTACGGACAGGTCTTCAGTATCCGGACCTGAGAGAAAACACACAAAAGATTCAGTAGATTATAACGGGGGAGTGAAATGCCGGAAGGCGGTTCGCTCCCCCGTTCTGCTCTGATGCGCAGTCTTATAATGAAAAAACGGAATATCGCCTTCATGTCACGACTGAGCATGCATAAGATGCGGCGGAATTGACAAAAAGCACTTGACGTAGTAAAATGACAGAATGTCAGGATGGGGTAGAATACGCTGATCCTGATGTTTATCATCTGTCCCGAAAGGATTAGGAATATGACGCGAAATACACAGCGGCTGCTCCGGAAAATGGTTCCGTATTTTTCCGTGCTGGTCATCGGTCTTCTGGTGATCATCGGCGTGGTGCTTTTTACGGATCAGGACAGGGAGCCTGCCGAAGAGGATCACAGAAACAGTTCAGACTTTACGCAGGGTATCGTGGATGAGCAGGAAAGCCCGGAGGAGATCCCCTCCGCGAGCGTTCTGATTCCCGACGCCCCCACGGTACCCGCTGCAGACAACCTGAAAGCGGTAGAAGTGCTGAATACCTATTTTCAGGCAAAAATAGACGGGGATGTTGCTACGCTCAACAACATCGTCGATTCCGACCGCGAATATACGGAATCGGAAGAAATGAGCGAATCCGAATATATAGACAGGTATGATGATTTCGTTACCTATGTGCTTCCCGGACTGACAGACAGTTATTTCATCGTCTACGTCCGCTACAATATCTATTTCAAGGGCATTGCGACCGGCGCACCTTCCCTGAATCACTATGTGATCTACAAGGACGCAGACGGTTATTTCTGTATTTACGACAGACAGTTAAGCCCTGAATTCCAGTCTTATCTTCAGGAGACGGAATCCCGCGAGGAGATTCTGAAACTGAAGCAGGACGTGGAGACAGACCTTCAGAAGGCCTGTGAGGAGAATGTGGATCTGAAGTTCTTTATCGATATGCTGAAGGGCGCGGAGGAGACATCCCCCGTTTCGGAAGAGAACGTTTCAGAAGAGACAGCCCCCGCTTCGGAAGAGAATCCTTCTGAAGAGAGCTCTTCGGAAGAAAGCGGATCCTGAAGATACGGAAGCAGAAGAGGAGCCGGCGGCGTAAATGCCTCTGCCGGAAAGAGAGATCATTTCCCGCCCCGCCTGACGGGGCGGTTTTCAGACTAAACGAGCCAGCAGGAGGAAATCAAATGGCAGATCTTGGCGAACTTGCAGCGAAGCTTGCGGGTATCAGAAAAGAAGTGGAGGAAAAGCTTCAGACGATCGAAGACTCCAGAAGCGTATATGAATACAGAAAGAGCGTCATGGACGGAAAGACAGGTATTGTCGGCTCCCTGATGCGTGAAATGGGAAAGGTTCCCAAGGAATCCAAAGCTGAGTACGGAAAACTGGTCAATGACCTGAAGAACTGGACGGAAAGCCGCTTCGATGCGCTGAACGAAACACTGAAGCAGGCAGAGATGCAGAAGAAGTACGAAAGCGAGAAGATCGACGTGACCATGCCCGATAAGAAGCATACGGCGGGCAACCTGCATCCTGTCACTCAGGTCATCAATGAACTGACGGATATTTTCGCATCCATGGGCTTTACGGTATACGAAGGCACCGAGATCGAAAACGATTACTACAATTTCACCGCACTGAACACACCGAAGGATCATCCGGCAAGAGATATGCAGGATACCTTCTATCTGACGGATGAGTTCCTGCTCCGTACACAGACGTCCGCAGGTCAGATCCATGTCATGGAGGAGAAAAAGCCCCCCATCAAGATCATCTCTCCCGGCAAGGTGTTCCGTTCCGATGACGACGCTACCCATTCACCCATGTTCAGCCAGATGGAAGGTCTTGTCGTTGACAAGGGCATTACCCTCGGCGATCTGCAGGGCATGCTGAACGAAATGGTCGGCAAGATGTTCGGCGAAGGCACAAAGACGAGACTTCGTCCTTCATACTTCCCGTTCACGGAGCCCTCTGTTGAGGTCGATGTCTCCTGCTTCCAGTGCGGCGGCAAGGGCTGCAAGCTCTGCAAGGGAACCGGCTGGATCGAAGTGCTGGGTGCCGGTGTTGTCAACAACAAGGTGCTCGAAGGCTGCGGCATTGATACGAATGAATATTCCGGCTTCGCGTTCGGCGTCGGTCTGGAGCGTATCGCAATGCTGAAGTACGGCTTCAACAATATCAAGCTGTTGTTTGAATCGGATCTGCGCGTTCTGAAGCAGATCGGTGAGTGATCGGACGGGAGGTATTGAAAAATGTTAGTTCCGTTAAGCTGGCTGAAAGAATATGTGGATATTGATGTCACACCTGACGTGCTGGAGGAGAAGCTGTTCTCCTGCGGTTTCGAGGTGGAGGAAAAATACCAGGTCGGAAAGGATATCTCCGGCGTCGTGGCGGGTCTTGTACTGACCTGCGAACCGATCCCGGATACCCATCTGCATGTCTGCACGGTAGACGTCGGTGAAGGCGCGCCCCTGCAGATCTGCTGCGGCGCGGACAATGTCTGTGCAGGGAAGAAGTTCCCCGTGGCAAAGGTGGGCGCGACCGTATATGCGACCGCAAAAGATCATAAGACCGTGGAAGGCATTGCGACGATCGGCGCAGGAAAGCTCCGCGGCTATGATTCCTTCGGCATGCTCTGCTCGGGCACCGAGCTCGGCATTGACGACAATATGTATCCCGGCGGTGATTACAACGGTCTTCTGGTCCTTCCGGACGATACGGAGATCGGCAGAGATATCAAAGAGATCACCGGTCTTGACGACTGGATCTTCGATGTCTCCATCACCGCAAACCGCCCGGACTGCCAGAGCATTTTCGGCCTCGCAAGAGAAGTCGCTGCGGTCCTTGAAAAAGAGCTGAAGGCACCTGCTTTAGATTATACGGAAAACGATGCAAAGAAGGACGGCTTCTCCGTTTCCGTGATCGCACAGGACATCTGTCCCAGATATATTGCGCATTATGTATCCGATGTAAAGATCGGACAGTCTCCGTTATGGATGAGAAGACGTCTGAAGCTTGTCGGCATCGATGCGATCTCCAATGTCGTGGATATCACGAACTATGTACTGAAAGAGCTGGGTCAGCCCATGCATGCGTTTGACTGCGCATATCTGGAGGGAGACCGGATCGAAGTCCGCCGCGCCGAAAACGGCGAGAAGATCACGACTCTTGACGAAAAGGAATTCACACTGAAGGATACGAATCTGGTGATCTGCGACGGCAGAAAGCCGGTCGCACTTGCAGGCATCATGGGCGGTCTCAATTCCGAGATCCTGGATACCACGACGGAAGTCATGTTTGAGGCGGCCAAATTTGCGCGCGACAACATCCGGAAATCCAGCCGTGCACTGGGACAGTCCTCCGATTCTTCACAGACATTTGCCAAGGGCGTCAATGAATATACGACCGTGATGGCCATGAAGCGTGCCCTGCATCTGATCGAAGAACTCGGCTGCGGCAAAGTCTCTGCACAGCATTTTGATGTCAATACAGGCAATTCCATCGACCCGAAGCCCATGACCGTTTCCGTGAAGCGTGTCAACGGCGTGCTCGGCATTACCGTTCCGGATGAAGATATCGTCCGCATCCTGAAGAATCTGGATTTCGATCCGGTGCTTTCCGGTGATGAACTGACCATTCAGATCCCCGGCTACCGCGAGGATATGGAAGGCTATGCCGATGTTTCCGAGGAAGTCATCCGCATGTTCGGCTATGATCATGTGGTACCGACCTTCATGCCGACGGCACAGGTCACCTTAGGCGGCAGAAATCTGATCCAGAGCACAGAACTGAAACTGAAGCGTGCGCTTTGCGGACAGGGCGCTTACGAAGGCATTCACTATTCCTTCTTCTCGCCTGCGGATCTTGACCTTCTGCGTTTTCCGGAGGATGCGCCGGAAAGACAGGCCATCTCCATCATCAATCCGATCAACGTCGATCTTTCGCTGATGCGTACCACGCTTGCACCGCAGATGATCCAGTCAGCGGCAAGAAACCAGAAGCGCGGCACACTGTCCGGCAGGATCTTCGAGATCGGAAAAGCATTCCTTCCGAAAAAACTGCCTCTTGACGATTATCCGGTGGAGAATACGACGCTCTGCATCGGTGCTTTCGGCGAGGATGAGGATTTCTTCTCTCTGAAGGGTCTGTTCGATCAGGCGGCTGAAACGCTCTGTGTGAAATTCACCTATCAGGCGGCTGAAAAGTCCTTCCTGCATCCGTATCAGACTGCGGCTGTATTCTGCAACGGAGAAGAGATCGGCTATCTCGGAAAAGTCCGTTACGAGATCCAGAACGAACTGGATATGCGTTATCCGGCATACGTCGGTGAGATCAGTCTTCTGAAGCTTCAGAAATATTATGATCTGCCGAAGACGTATGTACCGCTTCCGAAGTTCGATATCGAAAAGAGAGACTTCGCATTCGTTGTGAAGAAGGAGGTTTTCTGTCAGGAGATCGAAGATGCGATCAAAGAGGCCTGCAGCTTCATCACTTCCGTACAGCTCTTTGACGTATACGAGGGCGAAAGGATCGGAGAAGATTTAAGAAGTATGGCATTCTCCGTCGTCTTCACTCCGAAGGAGGAGGCATTCACGGATGCGGTGATCGACGGTTATGTTCAGGATATTCTGAATGCCCTGAAGGAGAAATTCGGCGCTGTGCTGCGTTCTTAATGAATCGGCATTGTTCCCGACTGTATGCGGAACCGGTCTTACCGGAACCGTGATTCAAAGCTGGAGGAGTTATGAACGAAGATATTTATGCTGATTATATCGTAAAGAGAAAAAGACCCGGCTGGGTGATCCCGGCATATCTGGGCGTCGGAGTCCTTCTCCTGTTTTCTCTGATCCTGACGATGAACAATTCATGGGGTTTCCTGGCCTTTGTAGTGGTGATCCTGGGAATCATGTACGGAAACCGCTTCACGAAGATCGAATACGGATATGAGTTCATCACGGACGAGCTTCTGATCGATGCGATCTACAGCCAGAACATGAGAAAGCGCCGCAAGAAGATCGAAATGTCCCAGATCCAGTCTGTGGATTACACGAATCCCAAGCTTTTAGAGAACCGGCTTGCGGATAAGAATGTGACGCTTGAAGATTATACCTCTCATGAGCAGGACTGCCACAGCTATACCATTACGTATACGCAGGGCGGAAAGACCTGTCTTTTGAATTTTGAACCGAACGAGAAGATGCTTCAGGTCATGAAGCGCTGCTCTCCTTCCAAGGTCCATATCCAGCAGTAAGAAGCAGTC